>NZ_DAIOEU010000024.1:0-61157 GCF_036746095.1 Dyella sp. | reverse complement strand
TGAAGAACATCATTCGTGCCACCGGCGTCGGTCTGCATACCGGCGACAAGGTCTATATGACATTGCGTCCGGCGGCGCCGAATACCGGCATCATCTTCCGTCGCACCGATCTCAATCCTCCGGTTGAAATCCATGCACGTCCCGATCACGTGGGTGACACACGTTTGTCCACTACGCTGGCGAACGGTGACGTCCGTGTTTCTACCGTGGAACATTTGTTATCGGCGATGGCAGGTCTGGGCATCGACAATGCGTATGTCGATCTGTCCGCGCCGGAAGTTCCCATCATGGACGGCAGCGCCGGTCCATTCGTTTTCCTGCTGCAATCGGCTGGCATCGAAGAACAGCCCGCGCCGAAGCGCTTCATCCGCATCAAGAAGCCGGTAAGGGTGCAGGAAGGCGACAAATGGGCCAGTTTTGAGCCATTTGAAGGCTTCAAGGTCGGTTTTTCGATCGAGTTCAACCACCCGATCATTTCCAAGCGTACCTCGCGCGCGGAGATCGACTTTTCCACCACTTCCTTCGTCAAGGAAGTGAGTCGCGCACGCACTTTCGGCTTCATGCGCGACATCGAGATGCTGCGCGAACACAACCTCGCGCTCGGCGGTTCGATGGATAACGCGGTGGTGCTCGATGACTATCGCGTGCTCAACGAAGACGGTCTTCGCTACGAAGATGAATTCGTCAAGCACAAGATCCTCGATGCGATCGGCGATCTGTACCTGCTTGGCCACAGCTTGATCGGTGCGTACTACGCGCACAAATCCGGTCACGAACTGAACAACAAGCTGCTGCGCACGCTGATGGCCGACGTCACGGCATGGGAAGAGGTCAGCTATCAGGACGATCCGGCCACCGCCCCGATCTCCTACGCACATCCCGCCCAGGCGATCTGAAAAAGCGACTTTCCATCTGCGAGACCGGGCCATCGAGCCCGGTCTCTTCATTTCTGCGGGCCACATCACGCTTTGATCGCCCTCTGATTCACGTTATGACCACGCGGCATAGAGACCTGGATGGGGCGGCCCGTGGTATAAAACCTCCTTCCGCATCGTGACAGGCAGCTGTACGCCTCTCCCATGAGCGGGCACCGCCAGCTCAGGGCGTTGCGGAGGGGGTGGAATCAGCAGTTTCGGCGACGGACGCCAATGCCAGGAACATGGCCCGCAACTCGGGGTCTTGGATGGAGCCCGCGGCCGCCTCCAGGTGAAGCGCTGCGGCGGGGGAAAGCGGTTTTGATTGCTCCGGCTGCGGGTCGGGCGGAGGAAGGGGGGCCACTTTCACGGTAACTGAGCTGGCATGAGCGCCGATGGCGCGTGCGGCAGCGAGGATTTGCGCCTGTTGCAAGCGCAAACGCGATGCCCAGGCCGGCGAGGAAGCCAGGAAGACAAGGCGATCGTCGCGCAGATTCGCGAACCTGACCTGCTCGCGCAGGGGCGATGGCAACGTCTGGCGTAATGCGCGGTCCAACGCTTCCAGCTTGCCAGCCTTGCGGGCCAGCGCAGCGACAGGACCGACCTCGGTGATGGGTTGCGGCCCGTGACCGGTGCGGTGGGAAGCGGGTACTTCGCGTTGCATCAGTAGTGACAATTTCGAACCGGAAACGACATGCAGATCATACTCGTCTCTCGCGCAGGGAAGGTGCCGAAAACTCTGGACCTCACCAACTCCCGTTTGCGCTGGCGTGTATGCGGAATCGGTGCGGCGGTGGTGTTGGCGTTGGCGAGTATCGGCGCCGGTATTGCGCTGGCAGTGGCCAGTCCCCGTGATCGCGCCTTGGTCGAGATCGACTCGCTGCACCAGCAGGTGAAGATGCAGGACAAGCAGTTGGGCGAGTTGCGCGATGACGCGCACCGCCAGCTCGATGCACTGGCCATCAAGCTCGGTCAGCTGCAGGCCCAGGCCACACGAATCAACGCCCTGGGCGAACGCCTGGTCCAGGTGGGCAAGCTCGACAGCAACGAATTCAACTTCGACCAACCGCCGCCGGTCGGCGGTGTGGAAGTCACCGACGGCAGCAGCGCTTATGCCTTGCCGCAGACGCTGGATAGCGGGATCAGCCAGTTGGCGACCCAGTTCGAAACCCAGCAGGCGCAATTGAGCGCGATGCAGAGCTTGCTGCTCAATGCGCGCATCGATTCAAACCTCAAGCCCACCGGCATGCCGGCAGACGGCTATATCTCTTCCTACTTTGGTGTTCGTGCCGATCCCTTTGACGGTCGGGCCGCTCGTCATACAGGCCTGGACATCGCGGTGCCCTACGGCAGCGCGGTGCATACCGTGGCCGAGGGCATGGTGACCTATGCTGGCGTACGCAGCGGTTATGGCAACGTGGTGGAAATCGACCATGGCAACGGCTACATGACCCGTTATGCCCACAACAGCAAGTTGCTGGTGCATCCCGGCCAGCACGTGCGCGTAGGTGACGAAATCGCCGAGGCCGGCTCCAGTGGCCGCTCCACCGGTTCGCACGTGCACTTCGAGGTCTGGCACAACGGCCGCGTCGTCAATCCGCTCGCGTACGTCAAGAACCATCGCTGAGCCATCCCGGACACGCCATAGCGGCACCCTTGAAAGCAGGGTGCCGTACCGCCACCCCTGTGCCTGGTTCGTCGTGATTTTCCCGCGTTTGGGATACCTGGCGGACCCTAGTATCATCAAGCCTTTGCCTGTCCGGATTGATCCCGGTAGGGCGTCCACAGTTTCCAGATCCGGAAGATCGATGCTTAATCGTGCCCTGACGAGCCTCTTTGGCAGCCGTAACGAACGAGTACTGCGCCAGCTGTCCAAAACCGTCGCGCGCATCAACGCGCTTGAGCCTGAGTTCGAGAAGCTCAGCGACGAGGCCCTGCGTGGCAAGACCGACGAATTCAGGCAGCGGCTGGCCAATGGCGAGGCGCTCGACAAGCTGCTGCCCGAAGCCTTCGCCGTGGTCCGTGAAGGCGCCAAGCGCGTGCTCGGCATGCGCCACTACGACGTGCAGCTGATCGGTGGCATGGTGCTGCACATGGGCAAGATCGCCGAAATGCGTACCGGTGAAGGCAAGACCCTGGTGGGCACCGCGCCGGTGTATCTCAATGCGCTCGAAGGCAAGGGCGCCCACGTCGTGACCGTGAACGACTATCTGGCCAAGCGCGACGCGGCCCAGATGGGCAAGCTCTACAACTTCCTGGGCATGAGCGTGGGCGTGGTGTATCCCGGCATGGAGCAAGCCGACAAGCATGCCGCCTACGCCGCGGATATCACCTACGGCACCAATAACGAATACGGCTTCGATTACCTGCGCGACAACATGGCGTTGTCCAAGGACCAGCGCGTACAGCGCGGCCTGCACTATGCCATCGTCGACGAAGTGGACTCGATCCTCATCGACGAGGCGCGCACGCCGCTGATCATCTCCGGCCCGGCCGAAGATTCCCCGCAGCTCTACATCGCGGTGAACAAGATCGTGCCGCGCATGACGCGCCAGGAGCTGGAAGACGGCCCGGGCGATTACTGGGTCGACGAAAAGCAAAAGCAGGTGCATCTCTCGGAAGAGGGTATGCAGCACGCCGAAGAACTGCTGCAACAGGCGAAGGTAATCGATCCGGAAAGCAGCCTGTATGACGCACGCAACCTCGCCGTCGTGCACCACCTCAATGCCGCGCTGCGCGCCAATGCGATCTACCAGCGCGACGTGGACTACATCGTGCGCGATGGCGAGGTGATCATCGTCGACGAATTCACCGGCCGCACGCTGGCTGGCCGCCGCTGGTCCGATGGCCTGCACCAGGCGGTGGAAGCGAAGGAAGGCGTGCCGATCCAGCGCGAGAACCAGACGCTGGCCACGGTCACCTTCCAGAACCTGTTTCGCATGTACAAGAAGCTGGCCGGCATGACCGGTACGGCCGACACCGAAGCGTACGAGTTCCAGACGATCTACGGCCTGGAAGTGGTGGTGATCCCCACCCACAAGCCGATGATCCGCAAAGACAACCCGGACATGGTGTTCCTCGGCCAGGACGTGAAATACAAGGCGGTGATCGAGGACATTCGCGATTGCCACCGCCGCGGCCAGCCGGTACTGGTCGGCACCGCCTCGATCGACGTGTCCGAGTTACTGGCCGACCTGCTGCGCAAGGAAAAGATTCCGCACGAAGTGCTCAACGCCAAGCAGCATGAACGCGAAGCGCACATCGTGGCGCAGGCCGGCATGCCCGGCGCCGTGACCATCGCCACCAACATGGCCGGCCGCGGTACCGACATCGTGCTTGGCGGCAGCCTGGAAGCGGCGTTGCAGGCGCTGGGCGAGGACGCCACCGACGCGGACCGCGCACGCGTCAAGTCGGAATGGCAAAAACGCCACGAACAAGTCATCAACGCCGGGGGGTTGCACATCGTCGGCACCGAGCGTCACGAATCCCGCCGTATCGACAACCAGCTGCGTGGCCGTTCCGGTCGCCAGGGTGACCCGGGTTCCTCGCGCTTCTATCTGTCGTTGCAGGACAACCTGCTGCGCATCTTCGGCGGCGAAGGTCTTGTCCGCTGGATGAAGCGCTTCGGCATGAAGGAAGACGAGGCGCTGGAAGATCGCATGATCAGCCGGCAGATCGAGAAGGCGCAACGCAAAGTCGAACAGCACAACTTCGACATCCGCAAAAACCTGCTCGAATACGATGACGTTGCCAACGACCAGCGCAAGGTGATCTACCGCCAGCGCGACGAACTGCTGGAAGAAGAAGACGTTTCCGCCACCATTGCCGATATCCGCGAAGACGTGGTCACCGATCTGGTGCGCCGATATGTACCGGCTGAAAGTATCGACGAGCAGTGGGATATCGCAGGCCTGGAGCGCGAACTGGAAAGCGACTTCGGCATCTCGGCCCAACTCAAGGCGTGGCTGGAGCAGCAGTCGGAAGCCGATTCCGATACGGTGCTGGAGCATGTGCGCGACCTGATCAATATGATGTTCCAGGTGAAGGAACAGCAGATCGGTTCGGAAACCATGCGGCAGCTCGAAAAGCACATCATGCTGAGCGTGCTGGATAACGCCTGGAAAGAACATCTTGCCAGCATGGATTACATGCGCCAGGGCATCTATCTGCGCGGTTATGCGCAGCAGGATCCCAAGCAGGCGTTCAAGAGCGAGTCCTTCCAACTGTTCTCGCAGATGCTGGCGCGTATCAAGACCGAGGTCACCCAGATGCTCGCGCGCATCCGCATCCGCAGCGAGGAAGAAGTCGCTGCCATGGAAGCCGAGCAGCAGCGCCTTGCCGAACGCATGGCGCGCCAGATGCAGGCCAGCGGCGGCGGCGCGCCAGCGGGCGGCGCGTTGGGCATGGACGCACCGGCGTCCCAGCAGGATGCCGCGACGCTGGAGCCGGTCGTCACGGGCCCGAAAGTGGGCCGCAACGATCCATGCCCGTGCGGGTCGGGCAAGAAGTACAAGCACTGCCACGGGCAGTTGAGCTGATTCGCGGGGGCGGGGTGCAAACCCCACCTTCAGGACCTCGAAAACATGGTGGCGGCGGGGTTGGCACCCCAACCGAGGCTGGTCGTCAGTCCTCGCCCGGCGTCCGCTTCCGATGCGGCTCGGCGTCCACCGTGATGTACTGCGGCTCCTCGCCATCCAGCTGCAGCGCAGTGAGCTTGCCTCCCCACACGCAGCCGGTATCGATGCCGTAAACGCCCATGCCGGCGAAGCGGCCAAGTGCTGACCAATGTCCGCACACGATACGCGTTTCGCGCCTGCGTATGCCGGGCACTTCAAACCACGGATACATGCCCGGTTTTTGCGTGCCCGGGGCGCCTTTGCCTTCGAAGTCGATACGGCCGTTCACATCGCAGAAACGCATGCGGGTCAGCGTATTGATCGAGGCGCGCATGCGCTCGATTCCCTGCAGGCGGCTTGCCCACGCAGCCGGTCGATTGCCGAACAGGTTCTTGAGCAATCGCGGATGTCGCGGGCTGGCCAGTTCGCGTTCGATTTCCAATGCGCAGCGTTGCGCCTGCTTCAGCGTCCAGCTCGGTGCAAGCCCTGCATGCACCATCGTCCAGCCGATGGTTTCGTCGTGATGCAGCAGTTTTTGGATGCGCAGCCAATCGAGCAGGATGGGTGCATCTTCGGCGAACAGCACTTCGCGCAGCTCGGGATTCACGCGCGCCTGCGCATCTTGCTTGCGTTGTGCGATGGCCAGCAGGCTGAGATCGTGATTGCCGAGCGTCACCACCGCGTTGTCACGCAGCGAATGCACCAGGCGCAGCGTATCGAGTGATTGCCCGCCGCGATTGACCAGATCGCCACAGAACCACAGCTGGTCCGCCGCGGGATCGAAGCGCAACTTTTCCAGCAAGCGCTGCAATTCCGGATAGCAGCCCTGGACGTCGCCGATTGCGTAGATAGCCATCAGCGATTCACCTTTGAAATCTGCCGCGCGCGTGTCATGGACGTATCCTTGCAATCAATGCAGCGTGCGGGGAATGGACAGGGTGAAGGTCGGAATCGGTGCCTCGAAACGCGTGCCGTCGTCAGCCATCATCTGATAGCTGCCTTGCATCGTGCCAACGGCAGTTTCCAACACGGCGCCCGAGGTGTATTCGTAATCGTCGCCCGGACGCATCCACGGTTGTTCACCCACGACGCCTTCCCCGAACACTTCCTCTACCTTGCCATTGGCATCCGTGATCACCCAGTGGCGAGTGAGCAGGCGCGCCGCCAAGCCCCCGGCGTTGCGCAGCCTGATCGTATAGGCAAAGACATAGCGGTTTTCGTCGGGGGCGGACTGGTCAGGGACAAAACGGGTTTGCACCTGCACGTCGATCGTGTAGGGGGATTTGTCTTTCATGCATCGCATTGTAGCGGGACTCGGGATGCCACGTAGGCTGGATGGGACGCGGCCAAATCGCGGCTTGAGCCCAACCCTCGGGCTTCAAGTCGGCGGGATTTTGGCGAGCCTTACGAAATCGTCAGGCGCGAGGGTTTCGGCGCGCGCCTTGGGATCGACATCTGCCTGTCGAATCGTGTCGGCATCCATCAATTGCCGCAGTGCGTTGGAAAGTGTCTTGCGCCGCTGCGCAAAGGCCGCTTTCACGACCGCATGCAGGCGCGCCGGATTGGCATCGTGGCGCTCCTCCAGCGGAATCGGCAGCAGGCGCACGACTGACGAATCCACTTTCGGCGGTGGACGAAACGCGCCAGGCGGCACATCGAACAACGGCACGACGCGGCAGGCGAGTTGCAACATCACGGATAGCCGTCCGTACACTTTGCTGCCAGGTTCCGCCGCCATGCGGTCGACCACTTCTTTCTGCAACATGAAGTGCATGTCGGTGATCGCGTCAGCATGATCAACGCAATGGAACAGGATGGGGCTGGAGATGTAGTAGGGCAGGTTGCCGGCGATACGCAGCCGCGACACGCCTGCGCGCGCTGCCATCGCCGTGAAATCCACCTTCAATACATCGGCATGCACGATCGACAATTCGCCGATAGCTGCGGCTTGTTGTTGGAGACGCGGGATCAGGTCGGTATCGAGCTCGATCGCGGTGAGCTTGCGTGCTGCCGTGAGCAGCGGAAATGTGAGTGCGCCTTCGCCCGGGCCGATTTCCACCAGAAAATCATCCGGACGCGGCGAGATGGCTGCCACGATGCGCTCGATGTAACGGCGTTCGTGCAGAAAGTGCTGGCCGAAACTCTTTTTGGGACGGGCAGGTGCGTTCATGATGGTTTGCGGTGCGCAGCCAGTTCCATCGCCATGCGCGCCGCGGCAATCAGGCTGGAAGGATCGGCCTTGCCGGTGCCGGCAAGATCGAGGGCGGTGCCATGATCGACGGAGGTGCGGATAAAAGGAAGGCCGAGCGTGATGTTGACGGTGCGATCGAACGCTTCGCTCTTGAGCACCGGTAAGGCTTGGTCGTGATACATCGCCAGCACGGCGTCGTAGCGTTCGCGCTGGGCAGGAACGAACGCCGTGTCAGCCGGCACCGGGCCGAGCAATTGCATGCCTTCCTGACGCAGCGTGTTCATCACCGGGATGATTGTTTCGATTTCCTCGTGGCCGATATGCCCGCCCTCGCCGGCATGTGGGTTGAGGCCGAGTACGGCGATGCGTGGATCGTCGAAACCGAACTTCGCGCGCAGCTCGCGATGCACGATGCGCAACGTCCGTTCCAGCGACGCGGCATCGATGGCGGCGGATACGGCGCGCAATGGCAAATGCGTGGTGACCAGTGCCACGCGCAATTGCGGGCTGGCCAGCATCATCACCACGTCGGCGTGGCTGTGTTCGGCAAAGAATTCGGTATGGCCGCTGAAGGGAATGCCGGCGTCATTGATCGAGGATTTCTGCAGTGGTGCCGTCACCACGGCGGCATAGCGGCCGCTCAGGCATCCATCGGCCGCTTCGCGTAACGTAGTCAATACGTGGCGGGCGTTACGCGGATCGGGATGGCCGGGCGCTTCCGGCTCGGCCAGCGGGACATGCTTGACGCGTAGCGTGCCGGATGGGCGCTGCTCGACGTCGGCACCGTCATCATCCAGCAGCTGGATCGCCGTGCCGCAGCGCTGGGCAGCGCGTTCCAGCAAGCCGCGATCGGTGATTGCAATGAAATTGGCCGCCAACGACGTGGCGGCCAATCGGATCAGCAGCTCGGGGCCGACACCCGCCGGCTCACCGGCGGTCAGCGCGAGCCGTGGCAGTGCGACACTGTTCACGGCTTACCCGCGCAACATCGCCATTACGACGATGCCTTGCCGTTGTCGGATGCGGGTTCTTCCAGTTCCGGCACGAGAATCTTCACGTACGAACTGGAGCGCAGGTCGCGCAGGAAATCTTCATAAGCCTGGTCGGCCTTGCGGTTGCCGATGGCCTGGCGCGCCTGATTGCGCGCGATCTCGCTGGTCATGTCGCTGTTGCGCGTGCCGAGGCGCTGCAAGATGTGCCAGCCGGCCTCGCTCTGGAACGGCGGCGCGATCTCGCCATCCTTCATGTCGGCCAGCTTCTGGCCGATCAGCGTGCCCCAATCGCCCTGCTGGAACCAGCCCATGTCGCCGCCGGCATTGGCGGTGGTGTCGTCGTTGGAGTTGTCCTTCGCCAGCTTGGCGAAGTCTTCGTGCTTGTTGACGATGCGGTTGTACAGGTCCTGCGCCTTCTGTTGCGCCTGCGTTTCCGACAGCAGCTCGCTCGGGCGGATCAGGATCTGGCGCGCATGGAACTCCGTCACCATCTGCTTGGACGGCGCGCGCTGGTCGATGAGCTGAAGGATGTGGAAGCCGGTGGGGCCATGCAGGATGCCGCTGACCTGACCGGGCTTGAGGCTGCTGATGGTATCGACGAAGGCCGAGGGCACTTCATCCAGGCGACGCCAGCCAAGGTCGCCGCCGTCTAGTGCGTCCGGCGCGTCGGAGAAGCGGATCGCCGCCGCCTTGAACGCCATGCCACCCTTGATCGCGGCGAGCGCCTGCTCGGCCTTGGCCTGCGCGGCCTGGATATCGGCAGCCGAGGCGCCGCCGGGAATGCTGACCTGGATATGGGCCAGATGCACTTCGCCAGCCTTGTAGTTCGGGCTGTTGAGCAGGTTGTTGATCTCGCTGTCGGTGACCGATACCGAGCTGCGCACGACGTTCTCGTGCAGTTTCTGCACCACCAGCTGATCGTGCAACTGCTGGCGGTAGGCGGCGTAGCTCATGCCGCTCTGCTCGACGGCGGCGCGCAGCTGGTCGGCTGTCATCTTGTTCTGCCCGGCCACTGCCTGCACGGCCTGGTCCACGTCCGAGTCGGAAACGCGAATGCCCTGGTCATCGGCACGCTGCAACTGCAGCTTCATCAGTACCAGGCGATCGAGCACCTGCCGGCGCAGCACGTCGATGGGCGGCAGCTGCCCGGGCTGGTTGGCGTATTGCTGCTGGATGGCGGCGACGGCATCGTTGAGCTCGCTCTGCAGGATCACCTCGTCTTCCACCACGGCGACGATGCGATCGATGGGGCCGTTGGTCGAGTCCTGCGGTTGCGGCGCCAGGAGCTGAGCCTGGGCCAGCGACGGGATCGCCATGACGATCGTCAGCAGGAACATCGCAAAAATCTGCTTCATCAGTGAACAGCCTTCTGTCGCCGGTGGCGAAGGGTTGGTAACGGTGTTGCTCAAGTAACGGCTCAAAAAACGGTTTGGGAGGGCCGCTTTTCCGAGGGCGCCCGAGCTGCCTCAGGCGCGCTTATTGATAGCCAAGGATATCACGCCGCAGCACGCTCTCCGTCTGGCCGCTGAAGGTGCCCAGGCCCTTGAATTCCAATTGGAACATGATGGCGGTATCGCTCCCCGGCGCAGTCTGGCCTGGCGGCAGGGCAGCGACCACGCCGTAGTAACCGGTCACGTAGTGGCGGGCCACCACGCTGACCTTCACGCAGCATCCTTCGTACTGCACGCCGGCCAGGGCTTCCACGGTGCGCTTGTCCAGTTCCGAGTAAGTCCATTCGCCGATCAGGCGCCAGCGCTCCGAGAGCGGATAGACCGCCGAGACGTCGTATTGTTCCACCAGGCCGCGACGGAAACGGTAGGAGAAGTTGAGGATGCCATCGAAGCCAAGGCGGCGCTGCAAGGTGAACGTGCCCAGGTCAGTGAGGCGCGTGTTCGGATTCCACAGGTATTCGGTGCTGGCCGTCCACTGGTCGTTGAGCTGGCTGCTGAGCTCGGCCACGTAGTCCGAGCCGCTCCAGTTGGTGGCGGGGGAGCATCCGTTGACGTTGTTGGTAGTGGTGTTGGTGAGCGTACAAGGCGTTTGCACGCGCTGCGGCGTGAAATAGCGGATCTGGCCGAACGTCGCCGAGATGCGCTCCACGCCGCCATCGTCGAGGAAACGGGTGGTAACGGCGGCAGTGAGGTTGTTCGCGTTCATCTGGCGGTCCGCGCCGGAGAACTGGTTCGGTGCGAACAGCATCCAGTCGTCGAATGCCATCGGTGCGGTATCGAACAGCGGCAGGTTGTTCTGGTTGCGGTACGGCACGTACAGGTAGTACAGCCGCGGCTCCAGCGTCTGCGTGTAATTGCTGCCGAACAACGAGGTGTTGCGTTCGAAGATCAGGCCTTGGTCCAGGCTCACGATCGGCAGCGCACGGCTGGGATTGCTTTCGGTGAACGGTGAAGTGCCGGCTGTCCCGACCTGACCGTAATAGTTGTAGCGCTGATAGCCGGAATCGAGCGAATAGTCCGTGTAGCGGTAGGCCAGCTTGGGCCGGATAAACCATGCCGGACCCTGGAAATCGGCATCGACGTAGGGATACAGGTCGATGCGTGAACCTTCCACCTGGTTGAACTTGTGGAACTTCACCGCTTCACTGTTCAGGCCGAAGTCGTACCAGCGTGCGAACGGAAGATCCATGTTGAACGTGGCGCGCGGCAGGCGCTTGTAGGGCTCCACGCTGTTCGCCTCGGAGGGGTCCACGTTCTGCCACACGTCGCCGCCGATCGACGCATTCCACCAGTTGCCGCCGCCATTGAGGTAGACGCTGGAGTACAGCAGCTCGGTAGACAGGGTGAACAGATCATTGCCGAAGTCGCGCAGATAATTCTGGTCGGAGGCTCGCATGATGTTGGTGTTGAGCGACCATCCTGGCCAGAGGCTGGTGTTGTTGACGAAACGGTATAGGTAGCGCTGCTGCCCCTGCGTGTTGATCGAGTTGGAGTCGAATTTCTGATCGTTGTAGTTGTCGTGCGGCAGAAACTCGATATCGAACTGGCCGCTGGTTTTCGGAAACATGTAGCGCACTTCGCCGGACAGCATCGCGCCGCGCAGGCTGTAGTAGCGCGGCGTCAGCGTGGCGTCGTAATTGGGTGCCAGGTTGAAGTAGTACGGAATGCGGAACTGGTAGCCGGCCCTGCTGGTGTGCTCGAAATACGGAAACAGGAAGCCGCTCTGGCGATCGTTGTTGAGCGGGAACGTCATCCACGGAAAATAGAAGAACGGCACGCCGTACATGCGCATGGTGGCGCCTTTCGCCACACCGCGAGCGGTAACGTCGTTGGTGTCGATCTGCTTGGCGCGGATTTCCCAGATGTGCCGGCCGATATCGCAGGTGGAATAGGTGGCCATGGTGTAGCGGTTGCGATCCGCATCCAGCATTTGCCCGCGCACGGCGGTGCCGTTGCCGTGCGAGTCCAGCATCTGGAAGCGCACGTTGCCGGTAGCCAGGCCGGTGCTGTCGTTGGTGTTGCCGGTAATGTGGTCGGCCGATACCAGGTGGGTAGCCTCCTGGTAGTTCACCTTGCCGCGCGCGTCGTAATCGGAAGTGTCGCTGTTGTAGTCGGCGAAATCGGCGTGCAGTTCCTGGTCGGCGCGGATGGTCTTTACGTTTCCGCTCAGGTGATAGATGACCTGGTCGGGACTCTCCACGTGATCGGCCCATACGTTCGTCTTGGCGTTGGCGCGCAGCGCTGAATCCTTGCTCAGGAACGGGTCGTAGAACTCCAGCATGCCGTTCGGGCGGCAGATGGCGAAGTTGTCCGGACGCGGCGGGCAGATGAAGGCGCCGAGGGGGCAGACCACTTCCTCGCCGGTGAGCGTGGCCTTGGGGTGTTTGGTTTGCGATGAAGCATGGGCGCCCTGGCTGCTGAACAGGGCAGCGGCAGCAGCGATTGCTAGCAGGCGGCGTGGAGGCAGAGAACGCGAGGGCGACAGGCTCTTGGGCTTCACGGAGGCGATCAATCGGCGACGAAGGGGCGTTAAGCTAACAGAAAGGCCCTGTGGACGGCACGCGTCTTCGACGAGGAGCAGTATGAACCAGCACAAGCCTTACAAGACCGATGAGCAATGGCGCAAAAGCCTGAATCCGCAGCAGTACGCAGTATGCCGTTGCTCGGCCACCGAGCCGCCTTTCAGTGGCAAGTGGTGCAAGCACAAGGAGGCCGGAACCTACACCTGCGTGGCGTGCCACGCGCCCCTGTTCGCCTCCGAAGCCAAATACGATTCCGGCTCCGGCTGGCCGAGCTTCTTCCAGCCGATCAAGCGCGCCGCGGTCAACCTCGCGGCAGACGAGAACCATGGCATGCATCGCACGGAAGTACGCTGCGCGGTATGTGACTCGCATGTGGGACACGTCTTTCCGGATGGCCCCAAGCCGACGGGCATGCGTTATTGCATCAATTCGGTGGCATTGGGTTTCGAGCCCGATACCAACGTGGGTTTCCGTGGCCCGTAGCTGGGATGAAATCCCGGCCTGCCTTGGCTTCCCGGTGCCGTGTTGCGGTCCGGCGCCTATCTGGCCCTAGTCCATCAGCACGCTGACATGGGCGCTGACACTGGCCGCCAGCGCCTGCAGGTCATAGCCGCCTTCCAGCGTCGACACCAGCCGGCCGCCGGCATGCGCGCGCGCCAGTTCCACCAGTTGCTGGGTGATCCAGGCGTAGTCTTCGGTCTGCAGCTGCAGGTTCGCCAGCGGATCGCGCTGATGCGCATCGAAGCCGGCCGATATCAGCACCAGTTGCGGCTTGAAGGCATGCAGCCTGGGTAGTAGCGCATCGTTCCATAGCGCGCGGAATTCGTAGGAGCCCTCGCCGGACGACAAGGGCGCATTGACGATATTGCCGATGCCTTGCTCATCCGGGTTGCCGGTGCCCGGATACAGCGGCTGTTGGTGCGAGGAAACAAACAGCACACGCGGCTCGCGCTGGAAAATATCCTGCGTACCGTTGCCATGATGCACATCGAAATCGGCGATCGCCACCCGCTTCAGGCCATGCACGGCCAGCGCATGCGCCGCACCCACGGCGACATTGTTGAACAGGCAGAAGCCCATCGCGGTGTCCGGCGTGGCGTGGTGGCCCGGTGGCCGCACCGCACAGAAAGCGTGCGTGGAAGGTCCCGTCATCACCGCATCCACGGCGGCGACCAGTGCACCGGCTGCGCGCAACCCGGCCTCGGCCGAAGCAGGCGACATCAGTGTGTCTTCGTCCAGGCGCACCGTGTCTGCTTGCGGCGTGGTTGCCAGGATCCGGTCCACATGCGCCGGAGCGTGCACGCGCAACAGCTGTTCGCGTGTGGCACGTGGCGCGTCGATGCGGTCCACCGTAGCGAAGCGATCCTGATCCAGCGCTTCCAGCACGGCGCGCAGGCGGGCCGGGGATTCCGGATGGCCAGGGCCGGGATCGTGCCGCAGGCAGATGGAATGGGTGTAGAGCTGCAGCATGTGCCACTCAGCCGGCTGGCTTGCGCCGCCGCTCGTGCTGCCACAGCACCTCGCCATGGCCGCTGCCGCGAGCCAGCACGCGGCACAGCACGAACAGCAGATCGGACAATCGGTTGAGATAACGCTGTGCCTGCGGCCGCACCGTCTCCAGGCGTGCCAGCGCAATCACTTCGCGCTCGGCGCGACGGCACACGGTGCGCGCCAGATGGCAGCAGGACGCCGCCATGCCGCCGCCTGGCAGGATGAAATCCTTCAGCGGCGGCAGCGGATCGTTGAAGCGATCCAGCACCTGTTCCAGGCGATCGATGTCGGCATCTTCGATCATTGCCATGCCCGGAATGCACAGCTCGCCACCCAGATCGAACAACTCGTGCTGGACCTGGGTCAGCGTTTCGCGCACGTCGGCATCGATGCCCTCGCACGCCAGCACCATGCCGATGGTGCTGTTGAGTTCGTCCACCGTGCCGTACGCATTGACGCGTGCGGAATCCTTCGCAACGCGCGAGCCATCGCCCAGGCCGGTGCTGCCGTCGTCACCGGTGCGCGTGTAGATTTTGGAAAGCCGATTGCCCACGCCAGACTCTTAGTGCTGCGCCTGGCCGCTGTGTTGCGACAGGCGAGCCAACTGCACCGCAAGCACGTGCAACACGGCGCCGAGCGCCACGTACACCGCCATGGTCTGCAGGAACGGCAGGTACCAGTCGCCCAGGTTCTCGAACCAGGCGGCAAAGGTCTTGGGCGCCGGCACATGGGCGCTCAGCCAGTAGAAGCTGCCGTTGGAAATCACGTAGCAGGCATTCTCGCTGACCAGCACCGCGGCCGCCGCCATGCCGAGGGTGGAAAGCCTGATGCCGCGCTGATGCTTGGCCAGCCAGCTGCCGCCGATCCACAACGAGCCATAGGCGGGGATCAGGAACCAGTAGCCGGCCGATACGCAGTAGTGATCCCAGAAGCTGATGCCCATGCGCGTGATGACCAGGTAGTCGACCAGCACCGCCTCGGCCATCAGTAACGGGAACGCCCAGCGGCCGGTGCCGCGCAGCCAGAACCCGGCCAGGAAGAACACGCCCCACGACGCGTCCCATACATCGTGATGAAACAGCGACAAGTGCACGCGAGTCGCCGCCATGACCAGGGCGAGCGCCGCGAAAATGCCAAGACGCTGGGTGGGTGTCGTAGCCATGAAGAACTCCCTAGGAAAGCAGACGGCTTATAGAGGATGGTGCGAAGACGGTGGAGTTTAGCCCAATGCGTAGGTACGCATGCACCGCGTATCATCCGGCCATGAACATCTCCCCCCCCTTTGCTCCCGACGGCAACGTGCTGGTGGTCGGCGGCGGTCTCGTCGGCGCCAGCCTGGCCATCGCGCTGGATGCGGCCGGATGCCGCGTCACCTTGGTCGAAGCCGCCGCACCGCGCGCGGATGCGCAGCCCAGCTATGACGAACGCAACCTCGCGCTTGCACGCGCCACGGTGAATGGGCTCGATGCCATCGGCGTGTGGCCGCTTGCCGCTGCGCAAGCCACGCCGATTCGTCGCATCCGCGTCAGCCGCGCAGGCGAATTCGGCAGCGCGCGGTTGGATGCCGCCAGGCACGGCGTCGATGCATTGGGTTGGACCTTGCCAGCGCGCGAACTCGGCACTTCGCTGCTGCGCCGGCTGGACGCCTGCCAGCGGCTGGTGCGCCTGGCTCCGGCCAGCCTTACCAGCCTTATCAAGCTTGCCGACGGGTGGCGTGCGCAGATCAAGACATCCGATGGCATCCAACATAGTGATGCCGCGTTGCTGGTCGGTGCGGACGGTACCGAATCGTTTGTGCGCGCGCAGCTCGGTATCGAAGCGGACGTGCACGACTACCAGCAGACCTTGTTTGTCTGCACCGTCACGCCAGAGCGGGAGCATGCGAATCGCGCGTGGGAACGCTTTTCCGACGAAGGCCCGATCGCCATGCTGCCATTGGCGGAGCGCCGCTGCGGTCTGGTGCTTACCGTGAGTTCGGATGTGGCGGCCGACGTAACGGCCATGAGCGACGCGGATTTCATCGCCCTGGCGCAGCGCCGCTTCGGCTGGCACCTGGGACGACTGAGCCGTCCCGGCAGGCGCCACCCTTATGCGATCAAACGCGTCGCTGCGCGTAATTTGACCGCGCCGCGCGCGGTGCTGGTGGGCAATGCGGCGCAGACCGTACACCCGATCGGCGCGCAAGGCTTCAACCTGGGCTTGCGCGACGCGCTGACGCTGGCCGAACTGGTTGCTGGCGCCGCCGATCCCGGCGCGCAGGAACTGCTGGAGCGCTACGCCGCACGCCGCGCACCGGATCGCACCGGCACCATGGCGATGAGCCACGACCTGGTGCGCTTCGCCTGCATGCCCGAGCCGTGGCTGGCGCCGTTCCGCTCGCTCGCCTTGCTGGCCTACGACCGCGTGCCGCCGCTGCAGAAGCTACTGGCCCGCCGCGGCATGGGTTTCCGCGGCCAGCCCCCGCGCGCGGTGCTGGAGCGCGTGCCATGAGAACGATTCCCGCCACACAGCGGCGCGCACCGGCATTGGACATCGCCGTGGTCGGTGGCGGCATGGTAGGTGCTGCCGCGGCGCTTGCACTGAGTCGTGCCGGTTTCAGTACAGCCTTGCTGGAAACACGCGAGCCGGCCGCATGGCAATCGCAGGACGACGTGGATTTGCGCGTCGTCGGCCTGGCGCCCTCGTCGATCAAGCTGCTTGACGAGTTGGACGTCTGGACGTCCATTCGCCAAGCGCGTGCCTGTGCCTACGCCCATATGCACGTGTGGGACGCGGGGAATGGCGCGGCCATCGATTTCGATGCCGCCGACGAAGGGCGCGATCAGCTTGGCTACATCGTCGAGAACAACCTGGTGCAGTGGAAGCTTTGGCAGGCACTGGATGCCGCCGGCATACGGCGACTGTGCCCGGCCACCGTCAAGGATTTCGGGGCGCGCTTCGACCGGGTGATACTGGAACTGGCCGATGGCGAAAGCGTGACGGTGCGACTGCTGGTGGCTGCCGATGGCGGCAGCTCGCCGCTGCGCGAACGCGCAGGTATCAAAACCCACGGTCGCGATTACACCCAGCGTGCTGTCGTCGCGCACGTCACCACCGAGCGCCCGCATGCGCATGCCTGCTGGCAGCGCTTTCTTCCCAGCGGTCCGCTGGCCCTGCTGCCGCTTGCCGATGGACGCAGTTCCATCGTCTGGTCACTGCCGGAACAGGAAGCACGGCGTGTGTTGTCGCTGGATGACGAGGCGTTCATGAAAGAGCTGGGCGTCGCCAGCGATTTTCGCCTTGGACGCGTGATGGCCGCTACGAAGCGCGCGGCCTTCCCGCTCAAGCTGCAGCTTGCCGATGCCTATCAATCGGAGCGCTTCGTGTTGCTCGGCGATGCGGCGCACGTCGTGCATCCGCTGGCCGGGCAGGGTGTGAACCTTGGGTTGCGCGATGTGGCTGAGCTGCGCGACGTGCTGTCCGCTGCGCGCGATGCAGGACGTGATTTCGCTTCGTCGCAGACGTTGCGCAGCTATGCGCGCCGACGTCGCAGCGCGGACACGCTCGATGCCTACGGATTCGATGCGCTAGCACGCATTTATGCTTGGCAAGGCGCGCCATGGGTGGCGGCGCGTGGATGGGGTGTTCGTCTCGTCGATCGCCTGTTGCCGTTGAAGCGGCGTTTGGCTGCGCACGCCGCTGGTCTTTAGCGACATCTTTTTTCGCCGGAGAGCTTTGAACAAATGGATGCCTGTGTCGTCATTCCAGCTTTTGCCGGGTGATGCGTTCCAGTGAAGTCTCCTTAAACCCTACAAAGGAAACACGTATGCGTTTCGTTCCAGCAGTCTGTCTTGCGTTACTTGCCAGCCTGAGCTTCGCCGCGCAGGCCAGGATGGTGCAGCGGCCGGTGGAGTGGACCTTGGATGGCACGCAATTCAAGAGCGTGCTGGTGTATGACGATGCCAGCCATGCCAAGCGCCCCGGCCTGGTGATGGTGCCGAACTGGTATGGCATCAACGGCACGGCGATCAAGAAAGCGGAAATGATTGCCGGCAAGGATTACGTGATCCTGCTCACCGACATGTACGGCGAGAACACCCGCCCGCAACCAGGTCATGCCGACCAGGCCAAGGCCGCCACTGCGCCGCTGTATACCAACCGTGCGGTCATGCGCAAGCGCATCGATGAAGCGCTTGCACAGTTGAAGGCGCAGGCGGCGAATGCACCGATCGATACCAGCAAGCTGGCGGCCATCGGTTTCTGCTTCGGTGGTACGGCGGTGCTGGATCTTGCACGCAGCGGCGCTGACGTTGCCGCGGTGGTGTCGTTCCATGGCGGCCTTGCCACGGACGATCCCGCGCTGGCCAAGAACATCAAGGCGCGCGTCCTGGCGATGAACGGCGCCGACGACAAAGGCACCATGCCCGATGCCGACAAGTTCATGGATGAAATGCGCGGCAGCTCGGCCGATTGGCAATTCGTGGTGCTGGGCAATGCCGTGCATTGCTTCACCGAGACGGAAGAGAATTCGCCCGGTTGCAAGTACGATCCGCGGGCGGCGGCGCGTAGCTATCGCCTGATGCACGACTGGTTGCATGCGGCGTTCAGCGGGACGCCGTAAGTAGTGCCTTAAGGCGTGGCTTTGGGTTAAGGCGTCATACGCATGGCCGTCATTCCCGCTTTCGCGGGAATGACGGCCATGCGGTTAAAGACTAAAACGTCCGCTGCACCGAATAATCCGCCAGTGTCGTCAGCGCATCCCGATAGGATGACGACGGCAATGAGGCCAACGCCTCACGCGCCGCACGCGCATGCCTCAATGCACATTCGCGCGTGCGCTCCAGCGCACCCGATTCGCGAATGGCCGTGACGATGTGATCCAGCGATCCCAAGCCGCCATGCTCAATCGCGTGGCGCATCTCTTTGGCTTGTTCCGGGCTGACGCGCTGCAACGCATAGATCAACGGCAAGGTCGGTTTGCCCTCGGCCAGGTCATCGCCGATGTTCTTGCCCAACGTGCGCGCGTCGCTGATGTAGTCGAGCAGGTCGTCGGCGATCTGGAAGGCGTAGCCAAGCTGCATGCCATAGCGGCGCAAGGCGACGACCTGTGCTTCCGGCAAGCCGCCCAGCAGGCCGCCAAGTTGCGTGGCAGCGGCAAACAGCACCGCCGTCTTGCGCTCGATCACCGCCAGGTAGGCCGCTTCGTCGACGTCGGCATTGCCGATGTTGAGCAGTTGCAGCACCTCGCCCTCGGCGATGGTGTTGGTGGTGTCGGCGAGGATGCGCATGATGCGCATGTCATCCAGTTCCACCATCAGCTGGAACGAGCGCGAATACAGGAAATCCCCCACCAGCACGCTGGCCGCGTTGCCCCACAGGGCATTGGCCGTCTTGCGGCCGCGGCGCAGGTCCGATTCGTCCACCACGTCGTCATGCAGCAGGGTCGAGGTGTGGATGAATTCGATCACCGCCGCCAGCTTGACGTGCTTGTCGCCGTTGTAGCCGGCCGCGCGCGCGGCCAGCGCATGCAGCATGGGGCGCAGGCGCTTGCCGCCGCCGGCAATGATGTGGTCGGCGATCTGGTTGATCAGCACCACGTCGGAGGCCAGCCGTTGGCGGACCAGGGCATCGATGCGCTGCATGTCACCTTCGGCGAGGGCGCGCACCCCGGCAAAATCACGAGCGGGGTCGATGGTCTGGAGAACGGAGGTGTTCATGCGGCTGGGGCTGGACATAGAACTTCGATTATAGAGGCGGAGGCCTCGCTACGTGCGACCCGGCCCGAAAGTTCTCCCGGCCTTGCCCAGGAGTTGAGGTATTTCGGCACCATCAAGCCGCTGCGTGCTCACGCTACCATGGCAGCCAGCGCGTCAACGGAAGCGATAGATGGGCGATGTGGCACTCAACCGCAGGCAGGAGCAACTCATGGCGCGCGTGCGCGAGGAGGGCTTTGCCACCGTGGAAGATCTGGCCGGTTACTTCGACGTCACCCAGCAGACCATCCGCCGCGATCTGGCGGCGCTCTGCGATGCAGGCTTGTTGCGCCGCTATCACGGCGGCGTAAGCCTGCCGTCCAGCGTCGAGAACCTCGCCTACGCCAAGCGCCAGCACCTGCTGCACGAGGAAAAGAGCCGCATCGCCGCCATGCTGGCCCAGCACATTCCCCACGACGCCTCGCTGTTCATCAACCTGGGTACCACCAATGAAGACGTGGCGCGCGCGCTGATGAACCACAAGGGCCTGCGCGTGATCACCAACAATCTCAACGTGGCGATCATGCTCAGCGAAAACCCCAGCTTCGAAGTGATCGTGGCCGGTGGCGTGGTGCGCGGACGCGATCATGGCGTGACCGGACAGCCGGCCATCGAGCTCATCCGCCAGTTCAAGGTGGACTTCGGCGTGATCGGCATTTCCGGCATCGATCTCGATGGCACCCTGCTCGATTTCGATCTGAACGAAGTGCGCGTGGCGCAGGCCATCATCGAGCATTCCCGACAGGTGTTCCTGGCGGCTGACCACAGCAAGATAGGACGCAATGCGCTGGTCCGCCTGGGGCCCATCTCCCTCGCCCATGCATGGTTTACCGACAGCGAGCCGCCCGCCGAGCTGGCGGCGGTGTTGGCCGAGGCTGGCACGCAGATGCATGTCGCCCATGCCTGAGGTGTCGCCGCATTGCAGCGTGCAATCTTCGAAAATGTTCGAATACGATCAATTGTCGAGAATAATTGAGCTTTACCATGCATTTTTGCTTTTAATTGATCGAAAACGAACATTTCTGATTTCGAAAGCAGTCCGGGACACCTCATGACCGAGCAGTTCGATCTACTGGTGGTAGGCGGCGGCATCAACGGCGCAGGCATTGCGCGGGATGCGGCTGGGCGCGGACTCTCGGTATGCCTGTGCGAGCGCGACGACCTGGCTGCGCACACCTCCAGCGCCAGCACCAAGCTGATCCACGGCGGCTTGCGCTACCTGGAGCAATACGAGTTCGCCCTGGTCGGCAAAGCCCTGGCCGAGCGCGAGGTGCTGCTGCGCGCCGCGCCCCACATCATCTGGCCGCTGCGTTTCGTGCTGCCACATCAATCGCATCTGCGGCCGGCGTGGATGATCCGGCTGGGCCTGTTCCTCTACGACCACCTCGGCCGCGGCCGGCGCAGCTTGCCGAAATCGCGGCGCGTATCCTTGAAGCGCCATAAATCAGGCGTGCCGCTGCGCGACGAATTCCATATCGGTTTCGTCTATTCCGACGCCTGGGTACAGGATGCGCGGCTGGTGGTGCTCAACGCGATGGATGCGATGGAACGCGGCGCCACCATCTTTACCCACACCCGCTGCGTGAGCGCCGAACGCGATCGGCAAGGCTGGACCGCGCAACTGCAATCGGCGCAGGGCGAAGCTTTCACCATTCGTGCCAAAGCGCTGGTCAATGCCACCGGTCCCTGGGCGGTGCAATTTCTCGACGACGTGGCCAAGGTCGGACACGACCACGCCTTGCGCCTGGTCAAGGGTAGCCACATCGTCGTGCCGCGCCTGTTCGAGCATCCCTATGCGTACATCTTCCAGCAACCCGATCGCCGTATCGTGTTCGCCATTCCCTACGAAACCGACTTCACCTTGATCGGCACCACCGACCTGGATTACCGCGACGATCCCTCTGCGCCGCATATCAGCGACGATGAAACGCGCTACCTGTGCGATGCGGCCAATCGCTATTTCAAGCGCAGCATCACGCCGGCCGAGGTGGTGTGGAGCTACAGCGGCGTGCGTCCGCTGCTGGACGATGAAGCCGGCAACGCGTCGGAAGTCACGCGCGACTACCTGCTCGAACTGGATCCGCATGCCGCGCCGCTGCTCAACGTCTTCGGCGGCAAGCTGACCACCTATCGCAAGCTGGCGGAGGAAGCCATGGATCGCCTGGCGCCGTTGTTTCCGCATGCATCGGAAGCGTGGACATCGCAGGGCCATCCACTGCCCGGCGGCGAACGCCGCGATGTAAGTGCCCTGCTGGGTGAGCTGCAGGCCGCGCACCCTTGGCTGCCGGCACCGATGGCGTGGCGCCTGGTGCACAGCTACGGCACGCGCGTTACGCGCATTCTCGGCCAGGCGCGTTCGTTGCCGGATCTGGGCGAGCACTTCGGCGCCGATCTTTACCAGGCCGAGGTGGACTATCTGCGCGCCTTGGAATGGGCTGTCGATGCGAACGATGTGCTCTGGCGTCGTAGCAAGCTTGGGCTGCGTCTTACTTCGGAACAAGTGAGGCGTCTTGCTGCTTATCTCGCCGACGCGTCGTCACGTCGTGCTTCGTTTGTTTAAGCCAAGAGCTATGTTTTTTCATGAAACCTCAATCCACCCGCCCGTCATTCCCGCTTTCGCGCGAAATGACGGCAATAGGATGAGGATAGTCAAAAGGAAGGATTACATGCCGTACCGCACGAATCGCTTGCCCATCACGCAACGCCCGGAGCCAACCCCATGACGCGCCAAAGCATCGGCGAACTGATTTCCGAAGCGATCGCCACCTTCATCATCATTGGTCTCGGCGACTCGGTGGCTTGCATGTACGTGCTGTATGACCCCAGCCCCTATGCGAACGCCTATTGGGGCGTATGCATCGCCTGGGGCCTGGCGGTGACGCTTGCCATCTACGTCACCGGCGCGGTCTCCGGCACGCATGCCAATCCCGCCGTGACGCTGGCGCTCGCGGTATTCCGCGGTTTTCCGTGGAAGAAGGTGATTCCCTACAGCATCGCGCAAGTGGTGGGTGCGTTTCTCGGCGCAGCCATTGTGTACGTGCTGTTTTCGCCGGTGATCGATCACTACCTCCAGACGCATCAGCTCACGCGCGAAGCAGGCGGCGCAGCCGCCGTGTTCTTTACGCACCCTGGCTTGGCTGTCACGCCGATGCACGCGCTGCTCGACCAGGTCATCCTCACCGCGTTCCTGCTGTTCGGCATCTTCGCCATCACCGAGCAGTACAACGAAATGGCGCCGGGTGCCAATTCCGGTGCGCTGATCATCGGCTTGCTGATTGCCACCATCGGTGCATCGATGGGTTATCTGGAAGCCTGGGCCATCAACCCGGCGCGCGACTTCGGTCCGCGCCTGTTCGCCTATTTTGCCGGTTGGGGTTCTTCCGCATTGCCGTCACCGGACAACTACTGGTGGATTCCCATCGTCGGCCCGCTGATTGGCGGCGTGATCGGTGGCGCTGCCTACCAATGGCTGGTGTATCCGTTCCTGCCGGCACGCCTGCGTGCATTGCAATCGCCGCAAGCGGCCAGTGGCGCGGATCGCGCCGTGGCCGACACCACTCGCTGATCAGGAGTCCTTGCATGGACAAGTCATACATCCTGGCGATCGACCAGGGCACCACCAGTTCACGCGCGATCCTGTTCGATCGCACCGGCGGCATCGTCGGCATGGCGCAGCGCGAATTCGGGCAGATTTTTCCGCAGCCGGGCTGGGTGGAACACAATCCGCGCGAAATCATGACCAGCGTGCTCACCACCGTCACCGAGGTGATGAACAACGCGCAAGTCGATCCGCGTTCGGTGGTCGGCATCGGCATCACCAACCAGCGCGAAACCGCGGTGGTGTGGGACAAGGCCACCGGCCAGCCGATCTACAACGCCATCGTGTGGCAATCGCGCCAGACGCGCGGGATCTGCGATCAACTGATCGCTGCCGGCCATAACGACATGGTGCGCGCCAAGACGGGCTTGCTGATCGATGCGTATTTCTCCGGCACCAAGGTGAAGTGGATACTCGACCGCGTCGACGGCGCGCGCGAACGCGCCAAGCGTGGCGAACTGCTGTTTGGCACCATCGATACCTGGCTGATCTGGAACCTCACCGGCGGCAAGGTTCACGTCACCGATTACACCAATGCCTCGCGCACACTGATGTACAACATCCACGAGCGCCACTGGGATGACGATTTGCTGGCCATGCTCGACGTGCCGCGCGCCATGCTGCCGGAAGTGCGTTCGTGCAGCGAAATCTACGGCAAGACGCTCGGCCAGCATTTCCTCGGCCAGGAAGTACCGATCGCCGGCGTGGCCGGTGATCAGCAAGCCGCATTGTTCGGCCAGGCGTGTTTCGAGCCCGGCATGGCGAAAAATACCTATGGCACCGGTTGCTTCATGCTGATGAATACCGGCGACAAAGCCGTGGCTTCCAACAACGGCCTGCTCACCACTATCGCCTGGGGCGTGGACGGCAAAGTGGAATACGCGCTGGAAGGCGCGATCTTCGTGGCCGGCTCGGTCATCCAATGGCTGCGCGATGGCCTGCGCATGCTCGGCCGCGCCGGCGACTCGGAGGAATACGCCGAGCGCGCCAAGACCAACGAAGGCGTGTACATGGTGCCGGCGTTCGTTGGGCTCGGTGCACCGTATTGGCGCAGCGACGTACGCGGCGCAGTGTTCGGTCTGTCGCGCGGAACCACCAAGGAACACTTCGTTCGCGCCGCCGTGGAGTCGATGGCATACCAAACACGCGACGTGCTTGCCGCGATGGAAAGCGATGCAGGCATCAAGCTGAAAGAATTGCGCGCGGATGGTGGCGCCATCGCCAACGGATTCCTCGGGCAATTCCAAAGCGACATTCTCAACGTGCCGGTACTGCGGCCCAGAGTGGCCGAAACAACGGCGCTTGGCGCGGCGTATCTCGCTGGCCTGGCGACCGGCTTCTGGCCCAGCCGCGAAGATATTGCGCGCCACTGGGCGATTGACCGCCGTTTCGAACCGGCGATGCCCGAGGCGCAACGCGAATCACTCTACGCGGGCTGGAAGCAGGCCGTGGAGGCGACGATGGCTTTCAAGATCTGACGTGGTTCGATAAGAGAAAGGCTTCCCATGCCCGGTGGTACCACGGCCAGCCACGGCGCCACAGTTGGTGCTGCGGTGGCCAGGTTCTGAATCGCGGACATGGGATCAGGGGGCGGGCGTGTATCATGGCGGGCCATGGGCCTATGCCCGATGGCGCCTGCGGGCGCTGGCTAGGCATCCAGGGAACGCCCTAAGCTCATGGGCACGGTTTGGAAAGCCCCTATCCTGATTCAGTTTTTCGAGGTCATTACATGGCACGCGGTATCAACAAAGTCATCCTGGTCGGTAATCTTGGTGCAGACCCCGAAGTGCGCTACACCGCTGGCGGCACCGCCATCGCCAGCCTCAGCGTGGCCACTTCCGAGCAGTGGACCGACAAGCAGAGCGGCCAGAAGCAGGAACGCACCGAATGGCATCGCGTGAAGTTGTTCGGGCGCCTCGCCGAGATCGCCGGCGAATACCTCAAGAAGGGTCGTCAGGTGTACGTCGAAGGTTCGCTGCGCACCGACAAATACACCGACAAGCAAGGCGTGGAACGCTATTCCACCGACATCATCGCCAGCGAGTTGCAGATGCTTGGCGGCATGGGTGGCGGTGAAGGTGGCGGCACGGGTGGCGGCGGCTATCGCGAACGCTCGCAAGGCGGTGGCGGTGGCGGTGGCGGCCAGCGCCAGCAGGGCCGCGATGACTACGGCAGTGCACCGCAGCGCCAGTCGGCACCGCCGCCGGAGATGGGTGGCGGCAACCAGTTCGACGATGACGATATTCCGTTCTGAAGCGCGCATCTCGAAGCCGGTATATAAGCTAAAGAAAAGGCCCCATCTGCAGGGCCTTTTCTTTTTAGCCCTTCAGCCTTGTTGCCGGACAAACGTTGCTGCGTCGCGCTGAAGGCAAAATCGAAAGACACATCCCAAAGGCATTGTGAATCATGGGCCGCTCGCAGAACTTCCGATGACGGTCACCACGGACGCATCAGGCCCACGCCAGGCAGGCGCCCCTTCATGCGTCAGTCGATGAGCGGCGTCACTCCAAGTCAGTTTGGTAAGCGAATAGTTGCCACGCTCGTAGCGGTAGGTCTTCCCGTCGTCCTGGAAGAGAGCGAAGTGGCCATCCGCTCCCGGGTACACCTTTACGGAGACGATTTTCTGCGTTTGCCCGGCGCTCCCGTCGTCCGGTCCCAACGGCACGATGCTGCCTGCCTTTACAAACAGCGGCAGTGTATCGATGGGCGCTTCCACGTCGATGGTCTGTCCGCCGTGCAGTCGCTGATTGGTCCAGTAGTTGTACCAGTCGCAACCTGCCGGCAGATAGACGGTGCGATGGGTGGCGCCTTGCTCCGTCACCGGCGCCACCAGGAACGCCGACCCGTACATGTATTCGTCGGGGATATCCGCCACCTTCGGATCGGACGGGAAATCCATGAACAGCGCGCGCATGTACGGCGCGCCGGTCTGGTAGCTGCGATAGGCAACGGAATACGTGTAGGGCAGCAGCTGATAGCGAAGCTTCAGGTATTTCGCCAGGATCGGTTCGGCTTGCTTGCCGTACGACCAAATTTCATTGTGATTCCTTTCGCCGTGCGCGCGCATGATCGGTTGAAAGACGCCCCATTCGAACCACCGTACGAAGAGTTCCGGGTAATCCTCATAGTTGCCAATGGTGCCGCGCACGTCGGATCCGTCGACCAAAGGCTTATGTGCCGCATGGTAATCGGCGGGAATCACCGGCGAAAAGAAACCGGCGATATCGGTATCCCAATACGGCAACCCTGTTGCCGTGAAATTCAAACCGGCGGGAATCGAGCGCTTGAGCATGTCCCAGGTCGATACGATGTCGCTCGACCAGAACACGGTGCCGTTGCGTTGTGCACCCAGATACGCCGCGCGCGCCAGGATAAAGACCCTGCGGCTATCGCCGAAATCGCGCCGGAATCCTTCGTATACGGAAGCCGTGTGGAACAGTGGGTACACGTTATAGAAGCGCGTGCCGGAGCCGATCCAGAACACATCCTTCGCCGGATCGACGTCCGGTTCGGTTTCATCCAGCCATAGATAATCGAAGCCGTACGGCTTGATGTAGCGGTCGCGGATTTTTTCCCAGAACCATTTTGCCGCTGCCGGATTGGTGGTGTCGATATTCGGCCCGATGACGGCCTTGTACCACCCCGAGTCCGGCTTGCCATCCGGTGTATGGACCAGCCAGCCTTTGCTCGCCAGCATGTCGTAGAACAGCGTTCCTTTCGAGAAATGCGGCCATACGCTCAGCAGCGTGTCGACGCCCATCGCATGCAGTTGGCGATTCATCGCGGCAGGATCCGGCCAGCGCGCCGGGTCCAGATCGAGATTGCCTTGCTCGGTCATGTTGAGAAAATCCACTACCATCACGCCCAGCGGCAGATGCTTCTTCTTGTACTCGTTGGCAACCGCCAACACCTGTGCCTGGGTCGGATAGATCGCCTTGCTCTGGATATAGCCATAGACCGTCCTGGGCAGCATGTGCGTCGCGCCCGTGAGCAGACGGTAACCGGTGTAAATCTCGTCCGTGTTGTCTCCCGCAATAATGAAATAGGAGATGCGGTCGCCTACCTCCGATGACCACACGTTCTGGCCATTGAAACCGAGGTCGATGGTCGTTTTCGATGGATTGTCCCAGACCAGGCCGTAGCCGAGACTCGATACCATGAAAGGAACGCAGACGTTTTCGCCGCCCACGGCGCCGTAGTCGTGCCAGCAGCGAATCTCGTGATCGCGTAGATCCATCCACCCTTTCTGCTGTTGCCCGAGCCCGTAGTAATGCTCGTTTGCCGGCGAATCGAACGTGGCTGCGACGCGGTAACCCGTGGCACCCGCATCCGCATGCGCAACGTCGGGTCGCTCCGGTGCCATCGTCCACGTACGCATATGCAGTAGCGTCTTGCCGTCGGCCGTGGTGACCTGCAATGCGTCGTCGTGGGGGCCTTCCTTATGGGGTCCCCCAAAGTATTTTTCACGCAGCTGGTTGTTGAGCACATCCAGCGGCATGCGCTGCGGCACCTGATCTTTCGCGAGTTCCGCCGGGCCTACGCGAACGATCATTTTCGCCGAGCGGAATATCTCCTCGCCCGTTACATCGCGCGTATACGACCAGCCTTGCTCCGATGGCTTCGCTACAAACCCGTATCCAGGCGCAGCGGTGGCGGCTGTGCGGTCGATACTTATCGTTACCCGCAAGATGTTCGGGGCATAAGGTTCCAGTGAAATGGTTCTGCCATGCCGTTGCAGCACCAGCGGGGCATTCTGGGCTATTGCCGCGCTGCTCAACGAGACCGCCAGCAGTAGCGCGGCAAGTCCGGAAGCCATCAGCCTGCGCATGCCGCGAAACCGCGTACCGGTTATCCGGTCGGAACCGTTCCGAACATTCACCATACGCGCGATCTGCATTTTTTCTCTCCCCGATGTGGCAGGCGTCTGTTGCCGAGCCAAATGACCGCATCGAAGATTGCATAAAAGCCGCTCAGGCAAAAAGTGAAAGACGGCCGCACTTTGTGCTTTAGCAATAGCGTTTGATAGAAAACATAACGCCCGCCTATTCGCCAAGAGATGCCTGTATGTCCCGTCATCCCAGCGAAAGCTTGGATCCCGCGACTTTCAAAGCGCCAAGGGCACTGGATCCCAGCTTTTGCTCACTGCTGTCCGGCAAGGAATTTGCGTAGCCTCATGTACGTCTGCGGTAACCCATACGGCCGTCATTCCCGCGAAAGCGGGAATCCATTTCAGGATGCACCAGAGCAAAATGGATTCCCGCTTTCGCGGGAATGACGGCCTTACGGGGATTTTTGAGTCTTGCCCTCGATAGAAAAGCACTAAATTGCGTCATATCCACATCTTGCTGCGGCTTTGCAAAACCCGCGCCGGACACCAGTGAGCTTTTGCTGGGCTGACGAATCAAATATTTAGTCCAGCGGACGCACCCAGATATTGCGAAAGCTGATGGGCGGGGATGGATCGCCATGCGCCTGCAGCTTGATCGGCGCCGTATCGTAGGGCTTGTATTTCGGCTTGCCGATGTAGAACGTCTCACCGGTGAGCTCGGTATGGTTCTGCACGAGTACGCCGTTGTGGAATACCGTGACGAAGGCAGGTGATTTGAGTGTTCCATCCGTGGCGAACACCGGTGCTGTCCAGACGATGTCGTAGATTTGCCATTCGCCCGGTGGACGCATCGCGTTCACCAGTGGAGGCGTCTGCTTGTAAATGCTGGCGGCTTGTCCGTTGACGTAGGTCTTGTTGTTGAAGGAATCCAGCACCTGGAGTTCATATCCTTCGTCGCCCGGTCCGGTCGATGCCAGGAACACGCCGCTGTTGCCACGCTTCTGGCCTTCGCCGGTGATGTTGGTGGGAACTTTCCATTCCAGATGCAGCTGGTAGTTCTTGAACTTCTGCCTGGTCTGGATGTTGCCGCTGGGCTTGTCGACCGTGACCACGCCGTCGTGGACTTTCCAGCGTGCAGGCGAATGATCCTTGGCGCTTTCCCATTGGCTGAGATCGTGTCCGTCGAACAGCACTATGGCATCCGAAGGCGGGGCGCTGTCCTGCTTGCCGGGGGTGATGATCTTCGGCACCGGCTGCCATTGCTCGGTGGCTTCGGGCGTCTGCGCGGCAGGGGTGGTCTGCGCCAAAGCCAGCGACGGGGCCATGGCCGCGAGCAAGACGGGAATAAGCGCGATTCGCTGTTTCATGAATAACCTCGTGAAAAGAATCAAACCGTGCATATCTTGAACGCCTCGGCGAACGAGGCGAATGGATCAGGCCGCGTCGGCATGAATTCGTGCGCGATGTAGCCTTGGAAATTCAGATCCGCAATCGCCTTGGCAATGGCGTGATAGTTGAGTTCCTGCGTGCCGTTAATCTCGTGCCGGCCCGGCACGCCGCCGGTATGGAAATGGCCGATCCACTGCATGTTGTCGCGGATGGTGCGGATCACATCGCCTTCCATGATCTGCATGTGATAGATGTCGTAGAGCAGTTTGACGTTGGGTGAGTTGATGCCTTTCATCACCGCCACGCCAAACGCAGTGTGGTCGCCTTGATAGCCGTGATGGTCGACTTTGCTGTTTAGCAGTTCCACACACAGCGTGATGCCGTTTTCGGCCGCAAGCGGGGCGATTTTCGAAAGGCCCGCGACACAGTTGTCGATCGCCTGGTTGTCGTCGATGCCGGGCTTTCGATTGCCGAACATCGTGATCACGTTCGTCACGCCAGCCTGTTTGGCGAGCGGGATGGTCGTCTCCAGCTCTTTCAGCAACGTGGCGTGATTGGCCGGGTCGTTGAAGCCCATGGTGATGAAATCATCGCGGCGTGCGGGATAGCCCATGGACACCTTCAAGCCGCTGTCGTTGACCACCGCCCATTCGTCGGCATACAGCAAATCGACAGCGACGAAGCCGATGGCCTTGAGGCGCTTACACAGTTCCGGTAGCGGCGCGTTGGAGGTCCAGCGGCTCAGCGATTGCTTGAGCCGGCCGTGAGCAGCCTTCTCGGTGGCGGCGAAGGCGCGTTCGGCGGGCGCCAGTGCTGCCGTGGCGCCGAATGCCGTTGCCGTGGCGATCAGGCCAAGTGCCTCGCGGCGGGTCATGCCTTGCGAATCGTCGGACATGGTTATTCAAGCCCCAGCAGTTGGCGATTGAAAGTGCGGTCGGCGCCGGTCGCGGCGAAATCGTCGAACGCGCGATCGGTAACCTTGATGATGTGCTCGCGGATAAAGGCTGCGCCTTCCTTGGCGCCTTGCTGGGGATCTTTCAGGCAGCACTCCCATTCGAGCACCGCCCAACCAGGATAGTCGTACTGCGCAAATTTGCTGAAGACGGCGCGGAAATCGATCTGCCCATCGCCGAGCGAGCGGAAACGTCCGGGGCGATCGATCCAGTTCTGGTAGCCGCCATACACGCCGGCGCGCCCGTTCGGACGGAACTCGGCATCTTTCACGTGAAACGCGCGGATGCGCTCGTGATAGATGTCGATGAACTCAAGATAGTCCAGCTGTTGCAACACCATGTGGCTGGGGTCGTACAGGATGTTGGCGCGCGGATGATGGTCGACGGCATCGAGGAAGCGCTCGAAGGTCACGCCATCGTGCAGGTCTTCGCCCGGATGCAATTCGTAGCAAACGTCCACACCCGCGTCGTCAAACGCATCCAGGATCGGGCGCCAGCGTTTGCCCAGTTCGGCAAAGGCTTCGTCGATCAAGCCGGCCGGGCGTTGCGGCCAGGGATAAAACAAATGCCATGCCAGTGCGCCGGAGAATGTCGCGTGCGCAGACAAACCGAAATGTTGGCTCGCCTTGGCCGCGAGCTTGAGCTGTTCCACCGCCCAGGCCTGGCGCGCTTGCACGTTGCCGCGCAGTGCAGGGGGCGCGAAGCCATCGAACAGGCGGTCGTAAGCCGGATGCGAGGCCACCAGTTGGCCTTGCAGATGCGTAGACAATTCGGTGACGGCGAGTCCGTGTTCGGCCAGCATGCCAGCGATGTCGTCGCAATAGGTTTTGCTGGCGGCGGCTTCTTCCAAATCGAACAGGCGCTTGTCGTTGGAGGGAATCTGCACGCCGACGAAACCCAGCGATGCCGCCCAGCGGGCAATGTCAGGGAGCGTGTTGAATGGCGGAGCGTTGCCGGCGTACTGGGCGAGGAAGATGCCTGGGCCCTTGAGGGTTTTCATGCGTGGTTACCCGCTATGTGCGATGGGCTCATGGATGAATGATGTTTGCTGGAGCGGAAAGCCGCTCCCTCCCCCGCGGCAGCAGGGGAGGGTCGAGGAGGGGTTGGTTGTGCTTTAGCGTGCAATCTCAATGCTTGCCGCAAGAGGCTTCCCTGCCCAACGTCATTCCGGCGAAGGCCGGAATCTATCGTGACTACAACCATGGATTCCGGCCTTCGCCGGAATGACGTTCCGCTTTGACCAGTCACTGCGAGCCTCATATCGTCAACTGCGTCTCAACCGCCCACGCCCTGCCATTACCCGCTTGCGACAGCGGAATATCGGCATGGTACGCACCCGGCACCGCAACGTATTGCAGCACCTGCGTGCATCCCGGCTGAGACATGAAGTAGCCCAGCATCGTCAGCTTCTTGGTCGTCATCACGAACGCAGCGGCCGAGACCGGATCAATCTCTTTGCTCTGGGCGAGTGCTTCCTGATGCAACTCGGTCACCAGCGCCTTGCGCTGCGCGGCATCCAGCTGCAAAAAAGCCTTGCCGCTTTTTTCTTCAAAGGCGGCGAGAGCGCGCGTGTAGTTCTGCTGTTCTTCCTTGGTGTAGACGTCCCGGAACATCAGGTCGATAAAACGCGGCACGCCTGCATCGACCGCGCCCGGCGTATCGGAACGCGGAATGATGATGTCGACCACGGCGGACATCAGGTCGCTTTGCGGCTTGCTGAAGAACGGCATGCCCGCATCGCCGTTCTGCGCAGCGGCGTGCGCATCGACCACAGCCAGCAGCGACGGTGCGGCCACGGCGCCGGCGGCCAGCATGGACATGCATTTCAACCATTCGCGACGGTTCATGGTTCTTCTTCTCCTCAGATATTGCCGCGCTTGAGTTCGTCCACCGCATGGCTGGCTGCGCGTGCGGTCAGCGCCATATAGGTGAGCGACGGGTTCTGGCAGGCGGATGACGCCATGCAGGAGCCATCCGTGATGAACACGTTCTTGCACGCATGCATCTGGTTGTGGGCGTTGAGCACGGAGGTCTTCGGATCGCGGCCCATGCGTGCGGTGCCCATTTCGTGGATGCCGGCGCCGACGTTGGCGGGAATCTCGAACGAATGCACGTCGCGATAACCGGCGGCGCTGAGCATTTCCATGGCGTCGCTGATGATCTCCTTCTTCATCATGATTTCGTTTTCCTGGTGCGCGGCATCGAAGTTGAGCAGCGGCAGGCCGTACTTGTCCTTGCGGTGGCGGTCCAGCGTGACGTAGTTGCGATGCGAGGGCAGCATTTCGCCGAAGCCCATCATCGATACCATCCAGGGGCCAGGTGTTTCGGCGGCGCGTTTCAGCTCGTCACCGATCGCCGGCGTGTCCACCAACCGTGTCCAGTCATCGCGGCTGGCCCCACCTTGGTAGCCGAAGCCGCGCAGGTATTTGCGCTTGTCCTTGCCGACGTTGCGGTAGCGCGGAATGTAGAAGCCGTTGGGCCGGCGGCCGCTGTAGTAGCGGTCCTCGTAGCCCTCAGCCAGTGCGCGCGCACCGTTGCCGAAGATGTGATCCATGATGTTGTGGCCCACCTCGCCACTGTCGTTGCCGAAACCATTGGGAAAGCGGCTGGAAGTGGAATTGAGCAGGATCTGCGCCGTACCGAAGGTAGAAGCGCAAAGGAATATCACGCGTGCGAAGTAGTCGGTCGGGTGGCCGGTCTCGGCATCCAGTACGCGCACGCCGGTCGCCTTGCCCTTGGTGTTGTCATAGATCAGCTCGTGCACCACCGCATTGGGCACCAGCGTCATGTTGCCGGTCTTCTCCGCCGCGGGCAGGGTAGAGGAATTGCTGCTGAAGTAGGCGCCGAAAGGACAGCCGCGCATGCACAGGTTGCGGTACTGGCACGGCGCGCGCTGCGGGCTTTTGTCGTGCCTGAGCGGTGCGGACAGGTTGGCGGTGCGCCCGATGATGAGCTTGCGGCCGAACTTGTCGGACAGCTTGTCGCGGAAATCCTTCTCCACGCAGGTGAGTTCCATCGGCGGCAGGAATTGCCCGTCCGGCAATTGCGGCAGGTGTTCGATCGACCCGCTTACGCCGATGAATTCCTCGACGTAGTCGTACCACGGCGCCAGGTCGGCGTAGCGGATCGGCCAGTCGACACCGATGCCTTCCTTTCCATTCGCTTCGAAATCCATTTCGCTGAAGCGATAGCTTTGCCGCCCCCACATCAGCGAACGGCCGCCGACGTGATAGCCGCGGAACCAGTCGAACGGCTTGGTTTCTTCATACGGGTTGTCGATGTCATCGACGAACCAGTGCTTGGTCGATTGCTTGATGCCGTAGAACGACGGACGCGTGTGGATCGGATGGCGTGCAATGTCCTCGCGCGTGGGCTCGTCGGCGTAAGGCAGCTCCCACGGCGCTTTCATCGCGGTGGGATAGTCGCCGTGCTTGACCATGGGGCCGCGCTCCAGCACCAGGGTCTTGAGGCCCTTCTCGGTCAGTTCCTTGGCAGCCCAGCCGCCGCTGACGCCGGTGCCGACGACGATCGCGTCATAGGTGTTGTTGTCCATGTGCTTCCCTTTCTCGCTCGGAGCTGCGCCGGTCAGCGCAGCGGACGGAGGTAGTCGTAGTCGACGCGCGCGGCATCGAGCTGGCTCATGCGGGTATATGGACCTTCCTGCTCGACGAAGCAGTGCTTCAATCCGGCCTGGTTTGCCGCGGCGAGTATCGGCTTGTAGTCGAGCGTGCCGCGTCCGAGTTCGGCGCCGGGATGTTCGTTGGCGGGGTGGGTGGGCAGGAAGTCCTTGGCGTGCATCAGCGGAATGCGGCCGGGATTGGCCTTGAAGATATCGACCGGCTTCTTGCCGCCGACGTGCACCCAGCCGCAATCGAGTTCGAACTTCACCAGGTCGTGATCGGTTTCCTTCAGCAGCACGTCGTAGAACGTCTGGCCCTGGCCGACGTGGGTAAATTCGCGATAGTGATTGTGGTAGGCGTACTGCAATCCTGCTTTCTTGGCTTTTTCGCCGATCTGGTTGGCGAATGCCGCGGTGCGCTTGGCCTCATCGAGGGAATAGGTAGGTTCGCCTTTGCTCTTGCCATCCATCTTCTGCATGAAGGCCGGCAGCATGCTGCTGACGAAATATTGCGTGCCCAGCACGTGCGCGGCTTCGAGTCCGGGCTCGATGCCGAGGCTGTCGAAATGCAGGCTGGGGCAGGCGAGGCCGGCTTCCTTCAATTGATCGCGCAGCGATTGCGCCGTGCTGGTCACGATCGCTTCGATCTCGCTGTAGCCGATCGACTTGAGCGTCTTGAGCGTGCCCATCGGATCGCTCTGGTACGCCTGCAGCACCATGTAGAGCTGGATGCCGAGCGGCCTGCCTTGCGTTCCGGCAGCCAGGAGCTTGCCGGAGGTGCTGCCGGCAAGCCACGCGGCAGTACCGCAAAGTAGGGAGTTGGATAGGAACTGCCGGCGAGTCATCGTCATAGGGGTTTCTCTTGGGCGGTGGGGATGCAACGTCAGTTGGCGACCGTGGCCGCATTGCCGACGCTGCTCTTGCGGTCCTTGAACATCAGCACGAACAGCACCAGCACGAACGCAGCGCAGGTGCCTGCCATCAACCAGATCGGGCGCCAGTCATGCCCGTTCGCCGTGGCGTGGGCATCGACCACCACCCCGGAAACCCAGGAGCCGACGAACATCCCTACGCCATAGGTGAGGAAGGTGATCAGGCCCTGCGTTGCAGCGCGCAGGGCGGGTGGCGCTTCGCGGTCGATGTAGATCTGGCCGACCACGAAGAAAAAGTCGAAGCAGATGCCATGCAGCACGATGCCGATCCATAGCATCCACATCAGGTCGCCGGGCGCGCCGAAGGCAAACATCGCATAGCGCAGCACCCAGGCCAGCATGCCGACGGCGAGCATGTATTTCACGCCGAGGTGGCGGAAGAACCAGGGGATAAGCAGCATGCAGAACAGTTCCGACATCTGCCCGCCGGTCATTTTTCCGGCCGCGTTGACCACGCCGATTTCGTTGAGAAAGAGGTTGGTGAATGCGTAATAGAACTGCAGCGGAATGCAGATCAGGAACGAGGCGAGCGCGAACACCGCCATCGAGCGGCCGCGTAGCAACCGGAGTGATTCGACGGGAAATGCGTGGCGCAGTTCGAAGCGCTGGTGGCGCGCCAGTGGCGGCGTTGCCGGCAGGGTGAGGCAATAGCAGGCCATCACCAGCGACAGCGCGGCGGCCAGATACAGCGGCGATGCCGTGGCTTCCACGCCCCATGCGCCGACGATCAAACCCACCACGATCCAGCCGATGGTGCCGAATACGCGGATGGCGCCGAATTCCTCGCCGGGATCGTCGATGTGCCGCATGGCGAGTGATGTGGTCAAGGCCAGCGTCGGCATGTAGCAGAGGCTGTAGACAAGCAGGACCGCATACAGCACCGGGAATGCACTCTGCCTGGCGGCGAAGGCGAGCAACACGGTACCGATGATGTGCAGCACCGCCAGTACGCGGCGCGTATCGAACAGGCGATCAGCCAGCAGGCCGACGAACAGCGGCGAGATGATCGCGCCGATCGCGGTGGTGCCGGCCACCGCGCCGATCTCCTGCCCACTGAAATGCAGTGTCTTGCCGAGCCACGTGCCAACGGTGACGTACCACGCGCCCCAGATCGCGTATTCGAACAGCATCATCAAGCGCAGGCGCCATTTCATCCACGTTTCCCCTTTTTCGATGATGTTGTTTCGCGAGGTGCTTCGACGTTCTGCCATACACCGCCAGCGGCGTTGCTGCGCAGCATGGCGTCGATCACCAGGCTGTTGCGGTAGCCATCGGCAAAGCTCGGCAATGCCGACGGTTTGCCATCCGGCTTGCCGCCTTTGCGAATCCACGTATACGCATCGGCGATCAGGTTGCGGAAGGCATCGGCCCATGCTTCAGGATGCCCGGCCGGCAGATGTGCATAAGGCCGTGCGGACGTATCCAGCAGAGCGGGATCTCGGCTGAGCAGTGTGTTGGCCTGCGCGTGATGGCCGATCCACAGTTCGTTGGGCTGTTCCTGTCGCCACGCGAGTGAAGCAAGCCGGCCATTGATTTCCAGGCGCAGATCGTTCTTGTGGCCGGGCAACACCTGTCCGACCAGCAGGCTGCCGCGTGCGCCGTTGTCGAAACGCAACAGCACGCTGGCCAGATCCTCGCTGGTGATGGCGACCTTGCGTCGCTGCGTGGATTTGGTCTGGTTGGCGAAGGCCTTGGCGGAAGTGGCTGGCGCCTGGCGCACCGGCACGGCCGTATGCAGATCCGCCAGCACCGCGGTGATTCGCGCCCCTGTCACGTGCTCGGCCAGGTCGCACCAATGCGAGCCGATATCGCCGAGCGCGGAACTGGCGCCGCCCAGTTTCGGATCGAGGCGCCAGGTATAGGTGCGCTCGTCGGTCAGCCAGTCTTGCAGATAGCAGCCATGCACCAGCACCGGCGCGCCGAGCTTGCCCTTGGCGACCATGGCGCGCGCCTGCTGCACCAGTGCATGCCCGCGATAGTTGAAGGTGACGACGTTGGCGACACCGGCGTTGCGTGCGGCGTCGAACAACTCGCGGCTTTCCTGCACGCTGCTGGCGAGCGGCTTGTCGGAAATCACGTGTTTGCCGGCGCGCAGCGCCGCGAGCGAAATTTCCTTGTGCAGATGATTGGGCGTGGTGTTGTGCACCACGTGTACGGCGGGGTCGGCCAGCAACGCCTGGTAGTTGGCATAAGCGCGCGCAACACCCAGGTCGCGTGCGCGTTGCTTGGCGGAGTCGAGACTGGAACCTGCGATCCCGATGATCTCCACGTCGCCCAGGCGGCGCACGGCGTCGATGTGATGCGCGGCAATGAACCCGGGGCCGACGAGGCCCATGCCGAGTTTCTTCATCGGGCCGTCTCCCAGTGCTCCGTACTCAAGGGCAACTTCAACACGTGGTCATTCCAGCGAAAGCTGGAATCCAGTGCCTTTGAGGCGAAAAGTCGCTGGATCCCAGCTTTCGCCGGGATGACAGGTGGTGAGTCCAAGCCGGAAAGGCGGAAGCGAAGTACAGGCGCGGCATTCGACGCGCACGGACTGCCGGTTGATCCAGGTACCGCCATTTCCTCTCCCCGTGCCGCGCTGCCGAGAAAATGTATTCGATTACATTTTCGGAGCGATGAGCTTCCGCATTCGAGCGAAAGCCGCGTGACGTGCTATGAAAAAGAAAGCCAAATAACTGGCGAAACATGTAACAGATACGTGTACGCTGTTGCAACGGTTTTATGTAATCCATTACATTGCACCGCACAAAGACGAGCCGGGCCGCTGGTGCAAACGCGCGCCGGAAGGCGAGTGGTATCGTCCTGAATGCAAAGGCGATGAGAGAGGTCGAACGAGTGAGCAGGGACGGATCCAAGCGCAAGCGGCAGCGCGGCAAAGATGACTCGGGCGCCGGGTCGCAGCCTGCCCGTGGCAAGACGGTCAAGGAGATCGCCGCCGCCGCCAACGTATCCGTCGCGACCGTATCGCGCGCCTTGCAGCGGCCCGAAGTCGTCAGCGAAGCAACGCGCCAGCACATCCACGAGGTGGTCAAGCGGCTGGGCTACACACCCAACGCGCAGGCGCGCAACTTGCGCACGGCGCGCACGCGATTGATCGTGGCGTTGCTGCCCGATATCGCCAATCCTTTTTTCTCCGAGGTGATTCGCGGCATCGAACAGGTCGCGCACGAAAGCGGCTATTCGGTGCTGCTGGGCGAAACGCAAAGCAGCCTCGTGCGCGAGCAGGCTTATGCCGACATGGTGGCTGCGCGCCAAGCCGACGGCATCATCACCATGTCTCCGCGTGTGCCGGCGATTCCGATTCAAGGACGCCTGCCAGTGGTCAATGCGTGCGAGTACGTCAAGGACAGCCAGATCTGCAGCGTCTACGTCGACAACGTCGCGGCTGCGGCAACGGCGGTCGACTATCTGGTGACTCTGGGCCATCGCGACATCGCCTTTGTTGCCGGACCGCCGACCAGCCCGATCTGCGTGGATCGCGAGCTGGGCTATCAACGCGCCTTGCAGCGCGCGGGTATCGCGATAAACCCCGTGCTGAGCGCGGTCGGCGACTTTTCGATCGAAGCGGGCGAGCGCGCCATCGAGTTGCTGCTTTCGCGCGGACCATCGTTCAGTGCGGTGTTCTGTTCCAACGACGAGATGGCCATTGGCGCCATGCGCGCACTGAGTTCGCACGGCTTGCGCGTGCCCGAAGATGTCTCGGTGGTCGGTTTCGACGACATCCGCTTTGCACGCTACACGTCGCCTGCGCTGACCACCATTGCGCAGCCGAAGAATGCGCTGGGGCGCGAAGCTACCAGCATGCTGATCGAGCTGCTCAATGATCCCGCGGTGCCGCCGCGCAAGCGCATCTTGTCGGCCGATCTGGTCGTGCGGGGTTCCACGGCGCCACTTCGCAGCCCGTAGGCTGGGGGGAATCCAGCATCACTGTGCGGAATTGCCATCCCAGTCTACGGAGAGGGTTTTGCACTACGGTTTTTCGTGCCAGTCGATGGCATAACCTTTGGTAACGAAGGTGTCGCCGCCGGTGCTTGCATTGATGATGTGAACTTCACTCGGCCATGTTTGATCGAGGCTGCCCGATACCGGCAGCGTCGCGCGATTGGCCAGGATCCGGGTGCCGTCCGGTGACCAGGCGACCGGTGTCCATCCTGTGTAGGCGGCGGGCGCCGTGGCGCTCGATGTGAGTTGCCGCAGGTTGGTGCCGTCCGTGTTGATCGTGAACAGATCGGCCTCCGAGTAGCCCATCGTCTGCAGCATGGTGAAGGCCGCCTTTGAGCCGTCGGCTGAAAGCACTATCTCGGGATACCAATAAGGTCTCCACCAGCCGTTGTAATCCCCTTGGTTGTTCCAGACCGTGGGTGCGAGTAGATCGGTCACCGTCCCCGTGGTCAGATCTTTGAAGCACAGGCTGTCCCCCAGTGCTTCCTGGTCTTCATCACCACATTGGGCGTAGTCGTACTGCTCGTAGATGACCTTGGTGCCGTCATAGGAGATGTCGCCCGATGGCGGATCGACGATATTGGCCGCGACTTCCACGCCAGTGCCGGTGGCGACATCGACGACAAACAGCGCGGACCATCCTGTATCACTTCCCTCAACGGGGCCAGTCGCCGTGTTGGTGGCGAACAGTTTCGATGTGGGGCGCGTCAAAAGGGAACGAGGAGAGGCCAACGCGGGCTTTCTCGGCAGTTCACCCAGCGGCGGTGGCTCGTAGGAGGCGTACACCATAAGCTTCTGGCCGTTGCCTGACCACCGAATGGATTCCACGGCTTGCAATGGCCAGGATGGATAATCCGGCAGCGATATATCCGCCGGCGCACACCACAATAGTTGCTGATGGGTGCCATCGGTGTGCATCAGGTACACGCAAGCAGGCGTCACCGGGTATTCGCTGGTCGAATTGGTATACGCCGCGATATTGCCGTTGGCCGGATCCCTGGCGAGATAGCCATATCCGGGCGCGGCGTTGTCATTGCTGCCGGCAAATAACGGATGGGTCGCGCCGGTGAGTACATTCTCTATGTAGTATTTCCCGCTGTATTGACCATCGGCGGGATCGGCAGACGGATTCTGGAAATACAGAATGCTTCGGCCATCCGGCGAAAAATTCTTGGTCAACCAGTAATCCACGCCGGTCGTATAGTTGTTGAATGCCACCCAGCTTGGCATGTAATACGCGCCGGGCAAGAGGGGTGTCAGCTGCCGCAAATGGTGGCCGTGATCGTCAACGGAAAAAAGCCCCGTGCCCATCGGTCCAAGCGTGCCGTTGGGAAAAACGCCATTGACGGGCCGAACCAATAAAATGTCGCCGCTCGCATAAGCGGACGCGCACGAACAAGCCATCGCCAGTGCGATGGCAGTGCAAAAGAAAGATCGCATATGACCCTCCACGCATCGTCATTGATGCAGACATTTGGTCAAACAAAATGCCCCTGCCACACCGCAGCTTGCTGCGGCATGTTGTGATGTAGCCGGTCACCCGAGCGAGAGAAATTACGTTGAGAAAGGTCTATGAGACGTGAGAAAGAAAAAACCCCGTGTTCGGGAACACGGGGCCTCTCACATCGATACTTAGTCAGTGTTGCCTTAACGCCTGGCTGGCTATTTAAAGACTGCTGATGCGATACATCACGGTCGCATGCGGTTGCAGTGTTGCCTTCAGCGTGCCATCGCCCTTGGCCTGCGTATGCGTCCATAGATCGCGCACGCTGTAGCTGCCACCCGCCTTCAGTCCAATCTCGGACGCCGAAACGGAAACGTCGTGCGGCGTATCGGTTTCGTTGAATACGGCCACGGCACGGCTCCCGTCCTTGAGCGGTTTGACGATCACGTGGATGCCGTCGGCATCGCGCACCTGCTTGCCTTGTATGCCAAGCGGATCCTGGTCCACCGCAATCACGTCCTTGTTGAGCAGGATCTTCAGTGCATCCGGCTTGATCGTGCGCAGGTCGGTACCGATCAGCAGCGGCGCAGCCATGATCGACCACAAGCTGAAATGGCTCTGGTATTCGACATCGGTCATGCCGCCGTTGCCGACTTCGAGCATGTCCGGATCGTTGTAGTGGCCGGGCGTGGCATAGCGATCAAGCACCACGTTCTGCTTGAAATTCTTCAGCATCGAGGCGTAGCTGTCGCTGATGTCGCCGGTAGTGCGCCAGGAGCCAGCATCCACTGGCGGCTTGCCGGCCCACAACCAGGGTTTGTTTTCGCCCCATTCGCACACGCTGAAGAAGATCGGCCGGCCGGTGGCGCGCAGCGCTTCGGCCATCGCGGTGTAGCGCTTGAGGGCATCGACCTTCTGGTTGTTGCAGTTGTCGTATTTCAGGTAATCCACATCCCATGATGCGAAGGTCGCCGCGTCCTGCTTTTCATGGCCCAGGCCACCGGGAAAGCCACGGTTTTCCTGCAGCGGCTCGCAGGTGGAGGTGCCGGCGCTGGAATACAGGCCGAACTTCAGGCCGTGCTGGTGGATGTACTCGGCCAGCGCCTTGATGCCGCTCGGAAAGCGCTTGGGATTGGGTTCGAGATTGCCGTTCTTGTCGCGCTGCCAGTTGGCCCAGCAATCGTCGATGTTGACGTACTTATAACCAGCATCACGCAGCCCCAGGCTGATGAACTTGTCGGCGATGCCGCGGATCATTTTCTCGTTGAACTCATCGCGGCAGTGCGTGGAGTTCCAGTTGTTGAAACCCATCTGCGGCGGCTGTGCCTGCGTATCCGGTGCAGGAGCTGCGCCAGCCGCGATGGCGACCACGAAGGTGAGTGAAGCGGCAGCGCGCCGCAGGGATGCAGGGGAAGCCATCATTGATTTTTTCTCCACCACTAGAAGATTGGAACTTGATGAGCGTCGAACTTGTTCTTGCTGCCCTCTCTTGCAACTACGCGAGGGAAAGTTGTCGTGGAAGTTGCCATTACCTCATGGCCGTCATTCCCGCGAAAGCGGGAATCCACCTTGCACTGGTACATCCTTGACAATGGATTCCCGCTTTCGCGGGAACGACGGCCATAAGGGGTAACTCTACTGCACGCAATGAAGGGCTGATGGGGATTTGTTAGACATCCGCATCACAACAGGCCTCATTTCGCTTGCTTCGGCGGCCCAAGCATCGGCTGCTTCAACGTACGCAGCGTAGGCTCGCCTTCCGTCAGCAGATCCAGCACCACCAGTTGATTGCCACTGGGCTTCAACCACGCACCAGGTACATACAGCGTGCGCTGCGGACCGATGTTCCAGAAGCGGCCCAGCGGATGGCCATTGAGCCATACCACGCCTTTGCCCAGGCCCTTGGTATCCAGGAAGGTGTCGGCATCGGCGGTGCCCGATACCGGCGCATTGAAGGTGGCGTGGTAGATGCATGGTGCATGATGGCATGCACCATGGGTGACCTTGACGTTCTCGTTGGCGGCGAAGGGCAAGGCGTAGATCTGCCAGTCGAGCAGCGTTTGTCCTTGCAGCGTCACTGAGCCCACGATGCCCTTGCGCTCGTTGACCATCTTCTCGCCGAAGTTGATGCGGCCATCGTTCTGCACCAGCAGATCGAGGGTGTCGCCTTTGGCGAGCTTCACCTTGAGCGAATCCTGCTTCAGGCGACGATCGAGCGTGCCCACGCGCTTGCCGTTGACGTATACCAGCGCGTAGTCGTGCAGGCCATCGATATGCAAGCTGCCCGATGCATCGGCATCGATGCGCTTGCGATAAAGAATGTCGCCGTAGGACTCCCCAAGCTCTTCCATGGTCTTGAGCTCATGCGACGCCGTGGAAGCGGGCAATGCGTCCCACAGCGATTGCGATTGATCCAGCCTGATGTTGTCGATGGCTTGCGTCGCGGGCGTTGCGGGCACCGGCGGCAGCGTGCTGCCGGTGGTTTTGGCAATCACGTCGCGCAATGCGTAGTACTTCGGCGTGGGGCGGCCGCTTTCGTCCAGCGGACTGTCGTAGTCGTAGCTGGTGACATCCGGCTGGTAGCTGTCGTCGTCCCAGTTGGCGCCGCTCATCCAGCCGAACGAGGTGCCGCCATGGAACATGTACATGCTTACCGAGTAACCCTGTTTCAACATGCCGGACAACTCGTTCGCAACCTTGGTGGCGTTGATCACGTAGTGCGGGCCGCCCCAGTGATCGAACCAGCCGACCCAGTATTCGCCGACCATGTACGGGCCACCGGGTTGCCAGGCGTGCAGTTTGGCGAGCTTTTCCGGGGCATGGCCGACACCGAAGTTGATCACCTTGGGCAGGTCCGGCAGCGAGCCGTATGCGGGTGCGCTGTCGGAGGTGTATAGCAGCGAGGCATCAAAGCCGCTGTCGACGATGTCCTTGCGGATCTGCTGCAGATACGGATCGTTGTCCTTGCCGAAGCTGCCGTATTCGTTTTCCACTTGCACGGCGATGATGTTGCCGCCGCGGTTGTATTGCAGTGGCGCCAGTTCCTGGCCCAGCCGATGCAGCCAGCGTTGCGCCGGCTGCATGAACTTCGGATCGGTAGTGCGGATGTGTGCGTCGCGATCCTTTAGTAGCCATGCCGGCAGCCCGCCCAGATCCCACTCCGAACACACATAGGGGCCGGGACGCAGGATCACGTACAGGCCTTCCTGCTGTGCTTCGCGGACGAACTCGGCCACGTCGTTCTGGCCGCTGAAGTCGTAGTGACCGGGCGTCAGTTCATGCGCGTTCCAGAACACATAGGTGGTGATCGTGTTCAGGCCCATCGCCTTGGCCATCTTCAGGCGCGCCCGCCAATACTCGCGGGGAACACGCGTGTAGTGCATGTCCCCGGCGATGATGCGGAACGGTTTGCCGTTGAGCATGAACTGGCCGTGTTCGATGGCCAGCCCATGCGTGGCGTCAGCCGGTGCGGCGAACGCATGGCTCGATAGCATTAGACCAAGCCCGATACCCATCGACACGCTTTTCAATACCTTCATTGAAGCCCCTTGCCCTGCACTTGGATCATTCAAACGACATCGGCCGAACCGCGTAGGCGGGAATGAAATCCCAACCTACGCGTGCGGCCTCAGAACGTGCCGCGCACGCCCACGGTATAGACCGTGCCATCCGCCTCGGCGTAGAGGAAGCGATTGGGATACACGGAGTAATCGTAGAGATGCGATTGCGTCAGGTTGGTGCCGGAGACGAATACTGACACGTGCTTGTTGACCTGGTAGCTCGCGCTCAGATCCAACTGGCCATAGCTGGTTCGCGTGGCGGGTTGGGCGCCTGAGCCGTAGGAAAGGCTCTCCAGGTAGGAGCCGCGCCAGTTGTATGCCAGGCGTACTTGCCAGGGACCTTTTTCGTAGTACCCGCTGAGGTTGGCCGAATCGCCAATACCGGGCACGGCAAACTTGCCGGAGGCCGCGATCGTGCCGGGGCTGAGGTTGGCGCTGCTTTGTACGTGGGTGTAGTTGAACGCCATGCCCAGGCCATCGAACGGCGCCGGCAGCACATTCTTGAACTGATAGTTGAAGGTCAGTTCTTCGCCGTAGATCCGCGCCGAATTCAGGTTGATCGGCTCGCTCAGCGACCAGGTGTGGCCAAGGAACTGCACCGGCGTGCTGACGATCGTGCTGAAGTTGCTGACATGCTTGTAAAAGGTTTCGATCGCCAAATAGCTGGCGTCGTCGATGTACCACTCAAGGCCCGTGTCGAAGTTGGTCGACGTGTATGGCTGCAGATTGGGATTGCCGCGGGTGATCGTCAACGATTCCGGGCGAGTGCCGAAGGCGTTGTTGTAATACAGGTTGCTCAGCTGGGGCGGCGTGAGGGACTTGGACGCGGAGAAGCGGTAAATCAGGTTGTCGAGCAGGTTGAGCTTGAAGTTCAACGCCGGCAGCCATTTGTGATAGCCACCCGTGGCCGATTGCGGCTGCAGTGGTCCATAGGCGACCTGGCTTGCGCTGGTGTCGTTCGGATCCACGTAGTAGCTGATCGGCTCCTGGAAAATCGCCTGGGATTCGGAGCTGACGTCCAAGTAGCGTACACCGACATCCAAGGCCCACGGTTTTTCCCACATGGTGCCTTCGAACACCGCTTTGGCGAACGCCGCCTTTTCCGTTTCGCGCACTTCGTTGAAGCTGCCGGGGTTCACCTTCGCGCCGAAGCTGCCGTACTGGGCAAGGGCGGCAAGCAGGGCGGCGCGCTTGTCAGCCGTCAATTGGTTGTAGGCCGCGGGTGTGGTCAGCCAGTTGTAGTACGCCGGTACGTTGTACTGAATCCATTGCTTCGGCACCCCCGGCTGCGAAACGCCGCTGATGGGCGCCGGTGGCGTATAGAGGTATGCACCGACGACATCCGCGGGCACATGTACGGCATAGCCGCAGTACGCGTTGCACAGGATGCCGTCCGGTGTGGTCACTGACACCGATTTGTTGTAGTCGCGGTTTTCCTGGACGCCGAATTCAAGGTTGGACAGGACGCCGCTCTCGAAGCTCTTGGAGAAATTCAGCTGATACTGGGTGATGCCTTCGGTGACGTTGTTCGACTGGCCGCCCATGTTGCAGCAGTGCGCATACAAGTCGGTGAAATCGGTGGTGGGCAGAATGTTGGTGTAGCTCGGCGGCTGGCTGCTGCCGTTGTTGGTCCAGGTCGGATTGACGCCGATATTGCGTGTGCCGATCACCGCGAAATAGCCATAGGGGCTTTGCTTGTTCCAGGCCTTGGAGTTGGAGATGTCCAGGCTGATGGTGCTCGAAGGATCGATGTTGAAGGCCAGGTTCAATCCGTTCTGCATCATTTTTTCATTGCTAGGGTTGTAGGCGACGACGTAGTCGTTCGACATCACCCCCGCGGGCTTGCGCACGTAGTTCAGCACGGTGCCGTTGCCATCGGTGGTCAGCGACTGGAGGTCGCTGGCGTTGCCGTATTCGCCAAATTCGTGTTCGAACGGTTTGACGTCATAACCCGCATACAAGGTGTCGAACTTGACCGTCAATTGATCGATCGGAATCCAGTCGATCGCGGCGGTGAAGTTCTTGCGCGTGCGTTCCTCGGTAAGCACGTTGTTCGCCAGCGTTTCAGGGATGGCGACGTTGGTGTAATTCGGATTGCTGAGCCCGGACAGCTTGGAAATATTCTGGTTCGCGTACCAGGAGTTGGCCTGCGTATTGATCTGGGTATCGTCGCGCTTGTAGTACTGCACGGACGCCAGCACGCCGAAGGTATGCGTTGCATTGGTCCAGCCGGCCAGGCCCGATACTTTGGGCGTGGTCTTGCCGGCCCAGCTGCCGGTGAGGTTGCTGTTGACGCCGGCGGCGGAGCCGGTCGCGTGGAAGCCGGTGAAATCCAGCGGGCGCGCGGTTTGAACATCGACGACACCGCCGATGTCGACTTCGGGAATGTCGGCCGACGAGGTCTTGTTGACCTGAGCGAGGCTGATGATGTCGGCAGGCAGCACGTCGAAATCGAATGCGCGCGTACCGGACGCCGTCGCCATCTGGCGGCCGTTGACCGTCACGGCCACGAAGTCGGGGCCGAAACCGCGGATGGCGATCTGACTGGATTCGCCGCCACTGCGGTTCACCGATACGCCGGGCACGCGCTGCAAGGCGTCGGCCACGTTCGGGTCAGGAAACTTGCCGTTCTCTTCCGCAGAAATCGAGTCAACGACGTTGACCGCGTTCTGCTTGATCGATTCCGCACGCTGGATGGCGGCGAGCTGGCCGGTGACCGTGATCGCGGTGAGATTGGTGGTTTTTTTCTTGTTGTCGGTCTTGTTCGTACCGTTGCCGTCATCCGTGCTGCCGGTGCCGGACGGCGCAGCTGCGGTGGTGGACGCAGTCGGCGCGCTGGTTTGCGCGTGTGCTTGTACGTTATAGCCGGCCAGACTGGCGATACCCATCGCCGCCAGTGCCAGACGCACCGAGTGCGCCATTGGATTGCGTTGCATCGATTTACCCCTCCCGTTGGAACTACGTTGCCAACCACGAATAACGAATGCGATGTCGCTTGAAGCGGTGCTGCACTTATGCCGGCATGTTTCGTGTCGACGTCGCACTCTCCCAGACTGGAAAACGTCATGGCCCGGAGACCACCCCTTCAACGTTCGCCAGCCACGGTGCAAAACAAGGCTTGGTGCAAATTTCCCCGAAAAAGACAGGCCGTGTCCTGGACCGATTTCATTTGTCGTATTTTAAGATAATAAGATTGATTGACGGTCTACAAGTTGCGCCGCAACATTTTTTTAAGGCGGTAAAAAGGGCCATGTTTTGCGGGGCTTTTTAGGTGACGTCGCTGAAAAAAGTAGCCATGGCAGGCAAACGGAGGGGTAGGGATCCGGCCGAAAAGCGTGGAATCAGGCACCGGGATATGAAACTTGATATGGCGTTGCGTCTTTTTGTTATTTCGGCAGGAACCGCTATACGCGCAGTGCTAGTCGTCAATCCGGCGAAAGCCGAGGCGCTTCACAACAGCGAAGCTGGTCAATCCAGTTTTTTTGAGTACATCGCTGATCGAAGCACAAAAAAACAAAAGCCCCGAACAGGGGCTTTTGTATCGCGCAAAAAAAGCCGAAAGAGACTTACGGCGTGCCACCGTGGCGAATCAACGCCATCACTTCATAGCAAGCGCCCATGGTGTGGTAATCCACCTTGCCGGCCGGGCTCTTCTCGTCGCTGTATTTCCTGTTGTCCTGCGTGAGGATGCGGTACCACGCGCCGTACTGGTGGTCGATGAAGTGCTCCCACGAGTACGTCCACAACTTGGCGTACCACTCGTCGTATTTCCTGTCGGCCGTGCGTGCGTGCAGCAATGCGGCAGCAGCCAGCGATTCGGCCTGCACCCAGAAGTATTTGTCGCCGTCGCAGACGCTGCCGTCCGGGGCGAAGCCGTAGCAAATGCCGCCGTGTACCGGATCCCATGCGCGTGCCAAGGCGGTATCGAACAGGTGCTGCGCGGTAGGGACGAGCCATGCCTCGTTCTGGCCGCGTTCCTGCAGCAGCGGTTCCATGATCATCAAGAGCTTCGCCCACTCGGTCTGGTGGCCGGGCTGGAAACCCCATGGGCGGAACAGGTGCTTGGGATCATCGCGATGGTAATCCCAGTCGACGCTCCAATCCTGGTGATAGTGCTCCCACACCAGACCGTCGGCGAGCTTGGCCTGGCGTTGCGTCATGGTGCGCGCAAGTGTGAGTGCGCGGTCGAGGTAATGCGGCTCGTTGCTGGCCTGGTAGGCGGCAAGCATCGCCTCGCACATGTGCATGTTGGCGTTCTGGCCGCGGTAGGTGCTGAACTGCCATTGCGGATCGGCTTCGTCGCGATAGAGGCTCGCGTCGGCATCCCAGAAATGCTTTTCCAGCAATTGCCAGGTTTCATCCATCCATGCGGTGGTTTCGGTGACCCCAGCCTTCAGCGCGGTGGAGTAGGCAAGCAGCACGAAGGCCACGCCATAGCAGTGGTTGGTGCGATCTTCCGGCTTGCCATCGCGCAGCGTCCATGCATAACCGCCGGTGCTGGCATCGCGGTGCACCTCGCGCAGATAACGCAGGCCATGGCGCACGGCGTCGAGGTATTCCGGCTTGCCGAATTCGATCGCCGCCATCGCGTAGTTGAAGACGAAGCGCGTGCTGCTCACCAGGTGGCGATGGCTGGCGTCATAGACGGTGCCGTCATCGCGGAAGTAGTGAAAGAAGCCGCCGTTCGGATCGATGGCGCGCGGATGATAGAACGCCATGGTTTGCGCGATGTGCTCGCGCAGGAAGCTTTCGGAACGGAAATCCGGTTGGGCCGGCATAGTCATGCGTAAGTCTCCATGAATTGTACGACCTCGGTGGCGTGCGGCATGGCGGAGAAGGAGCCATGCCGCGTCACCGCCACGGCGCCGCAGGCGCTGGCAAAGCGCAGCGCGGCGTGCAGGCGCGGCAGCGTTGCAACCCAGGCATCGAGGTTGGTGGCTTTGATATTCATCTCGGCGAACTGGTACAGCAGCCCGCCGACGAAAGCGTCGCCGGCGCCGGTGCTGTCGACCATCGGCACGTCGTAGCAAGGCAATTCGCCCTGTGCATCCGGATGGAACCAGCGCAGCGGGTTGGAGCCATCGGTCACGATCAGCAGGCGCGCGTTGCCGGTCCACAGGCGTTCGAGCATGGCCTCTTCGCCTTCGTTCGCCAGCCAGTCGAATTCCTCGGCACTGAGCTTCACCACGTCGGCCAGCAGCAGCGCAGGCCACACGTGCGGACGCGCTTCGACACCCATCGGCCACAGCGCGGGGCGCAGGTTCAGGTCGAAGCTCACCAGCGCGCCGGCTTCCCGCGCGCGGCGCATGCCGGTGAGGGTGACGTCGGCGAGATCCGGATCGGTCATGCTGTTGGAGCAGACGTGGAACACGTCCGTGTCCTGGAACGTCTGTGGACGGAAGTGTTCGGCGCGGAACAACAGGTCGGCGGAGGGCGGGCGATAGAACGCGAAGCTGCGTTCGCCGCGACTGTCCAGCGTCACGAACGCCAGCGCGGTATTGGCTTCGCCGGTACGCACGACGTCGGCGGTATCCACACCGGCCTGCTGCAAGCTGTGCAGCAGGAAATCACCGAAGCGATCCATGCCCAGCATGCCGGCAAAGCGCGCATGGCTGCCGAGCTTGGCTACCGCCACCGCGACATTGGCGGGCGCACCGCCGGCGAAGGGAATGAAGTGGCGTGCAAAGCCGTGGCCATCGCTGCCTTCGCCGTGCATGTCGATCAAAGCCTCGCCGAAGCAGAGGATGGAACGTTTCATCAAAGGACCCCAAGGTGTAATGCAAAGCTGTTGTTAGAAAGATGCGCGGTGCTCGACACGTTTGTTCTCTCCAGCCGGCGGAGCCATGTATCGATCGGGCCGGGAGAGCGGGTGAGGCGTATGTGCGAGAAAGTCGCAAGCCAGTACTCACCTGATTGCGCCCCTAGCAAGCAGGGGCGCAATCCCATCACGGCGAGGCGGATGCAACCGGTGCGTTGCGAATGATCGAGCCTTTTATTCCGTAGAACACGATGTATCCGTAGCACAGCGCCGGCAGTACGAAGGCATGCTGGATGCCGATGCTGTCCGCCAGCGCGCCTTGCAGGAACGGCACCAGCGCCCCGCCGACGATCGCCATGATCAGCAAGCTCGACGCCTTGCCGGTGAGCGGCCCCATGCGCTCGATGCCGAGCGAGAAGATGGTCGGGAACATGATCGAATTGAACAGGCCGATCGCCACGATGCTGTACATCGCCGTGCTGCCGCTGGTGCTGATGGTGACGATCAGAAGCAGTACGTTGATGGCGGAGAACACGGTCAGCAGCTTGCGCGGCGACAGCTTGGCCAGCAGCACTGATCCGATGAAGCGCCCGACCATCGCGCCGCCCCAGTAGAGCGATACGTAGTGCGCGGCCTCCTGCTCGCTCATGTGGCCGATGTTCGGTTCGGCGATGTAGTTGACCAGGAAGCTGCCGATCGACACTTCCGCACCCACGTAGAAGAAGATGCCCAGCACGCCGAACAGCACGTGCGGATAGCGCAGCGCATCGAGCAGGGTGTGATGGCCGGTGTCGGCCTTGGTGGTGCTTTCTTCCAGGGCCGGCAGGCGGAACAGCCATACAAACAGCGCCAGCAGCACCAGCACCACGGCCAGGCCCAGGTAAGGCATCTGCACCGACTGCGCTTCCTGGGTGCGGTAGAGCAGCTGTTCGCTGGCCGAAAGGCTGGCGATGTCGGCTGAACTTTTTACCTGCGTGGAAAGGATCAGCAAGCTGCCGAACACGGGGGCGATGGTGGTGCCGAACGAATTCAACGCCTGCGCCAGCGTGAGGCGGCTGGAACTGGTTTTTTCAGGCCCGAGCAGCGCGACGTAAGGATTGGCGGCAACCTGCAGCAGCGTGATGCCGGTGGCGAGCACGAACAAGGCGCCAAGGAATGCCGGATACCAGCGCAAACCGGCCGCCGGCCAGAAACCCACCGCGCCGATGCCCGCGACGATGAGTCCGGCGACGATGCTTTTTTTGTAGCCGAGCCGTCCCACTACCCAGCCTGCCGGCAGCGACATCAGGAAATACGCGCCGAAGAAGGTGAACTGCACCAGCATCGCCTGCGCGTAGTTCAGTTCGAACACTGCCTTCAGATGCGGAATCAGGATGTCGTTGAGGCAGGTGAGAAAGCCCCACATGAAAAACACCGTCGTGATGACGGTGAGCGCCATGGGGTAGTACGTGTAGCGGTTGTCGGTGGAAGCCGTCGACGATCCAGGGGACGGCGGAGTTACTGCGGTAAAAGCCATGATGGAATCCGTAATCAGGCGGCCGGCGGGCAACTGCTTGCGCGTATCAGCAGCTGCACCGGAGCAATGGTTTGACGTGGAGGGGGAGCGGGATCCTTGACGCGCTGCAGGATCAGTTCCGCGGCTTGCCGGCCACGGTCGCGTGGCGTTACCGCCAGTGTGGTCAGCGGCGGTGCGCTGACCGCGGCTTCGGCGATGTCGTCGAAGCCGGTAAGGGCGAAATCGCGGCCCGGCTGCAGGCCGCGTTGATGCAGGCCGAGCATCAGGCCCAGCGCCACCGCATCGTTGTAGCAGACGGCCGCCGTGGGCGCGCTCTTGCCGCTGAACAGGTGTTCGCTTTGCGCCACCGCATCCAGGCGGTTGGGAATGCATTCCACCATCCAGCGCGGCTCGACGGTCAGGCCGGCGGCCTTCATCGCTTCCATGTAGCCCGCGCGGCGCTGGCGGCAGGAGCTTGAACCCAGGTGGCCGCCATAGAACGCAATGTGCTGGTGCCCCTGCGAAATCAGGTGTTCGGTGGCCAGCCGCGCGCCGCGCTGGTTGTCCAGGAACAGGCGGTCCCAGTGATCGCACGCCGCCACGTCGCCGCTGACTTCGCGGTTGAACAGCAGCAGCGGCGTCACCGCGCCCACGGCGGACAGGATCTGCTGCGCATCGCTGCCCTCGGCGGGCGACAGGATGATGCCGGCGGGGCCGTGCTCCATCAGCGAACCGAGCACCGCCAGCTCGCGCTCGGTGGATTCGCCGGTGCTGCCCAGCAGGGTCACGTAGCCGGTGTCGCCCAGGATCTCGTCCACGCCCGCGGCGAATTCCGCAAAGAACGGGTTGGCCAGGTCATTGAGGACCAGCGCTATGCTCGATGACGTGCGCCGCCGCAGGTTCGCCGCGGCGCGGTTGTACACGTAGCCCTGGCGTCGCAGTTCTTCCTCGACGCGCGCGCGCGTGTGTTTGTTGACCAGCGGGCTACCCCGCAGGACCAGCGAAACGGTAGCGCGGGAGACGTCGCAGCCCGCGGCAATATCGCTCAGGGTGACCTTGCGGCCGACCGGCGGTGTGTTCCCCATTTATGCCAGAACCTCGCCTTTATAACGATCCAAATGTACCCGAACCCGCGAAGTTGTGATCCTGCAATGCAGCATGCCAAGCCTCCGCCCCCAGTGTTAGCGTCGCGAGCTTTGGAACGATCCAAAGCGTCAATCCCACCTTTGGCCCTGTCCTGACAGGGGCAAAATCCGCAGGATGGGGTTTTGCAGACTCCCCCCGCCTGCTTTAACCGAGCACATTAACAGGCCCCCCTTCAATGAACCATCGCCTGCTTCGTTCCGGTCTTTCCCTGTTGGTCCTTGCCGCGCTGGCCGCCGCACCCCTTGCCTGGGCGGCCGGGCCGCATGCGGGCGAGGTCGATCCCCGCATCGGCACCGGTGGCGATGGCCACGTGTTCCCCGGCGCCACGGTGCCGTTCGGCATGATCCAGTTGTCGCCGGATACCGCCATGCCGGATTTCAAGCACGCCTACAAATGGGCGGCGGGCTATCAGTACAACGATCCCACCATCATGGGTTTCTCGCACACACATTTCTCCGGTTCCGGCCATTCGGACCTGGGCGACGTGCTGGTGATGCCGATCGCCGGCGAGGTGAAGCTCGATCCGGGCGATGAGAAGGTACCGGGCAGCGGCTATCGCTCGCGCTTCGACCATGCCACCGAAGTGGAGCAGCCCGGCTACTACGCGGTGACCCTGGCCGACTACGGCGTGCGCGCCGAACTCACCGCCAACCGTCGCGTGGGCTGGCATCGCTACACCTTCCCTGCAGGTAAGCCAGCGCACTTGCTGCTCGATCTGCGCCCCAGCATCTACGACTACCCCGGCAAAGTGCTGTGGTCGAACCTGCAAGTGCGTGCAGATGGCATCGTCACCGGTTGCCGCACCACGCGCGGCTGGGCGCCGGGACGCGAACTGTGCTTCGCCATGCGCTTCAACCAGCCGATGGCTTCGCACGAGCTTTACAACCGCGAAACCGACCTGGTCTACAAGGGCTTCAAGGGGCCGGGCTATCAGCCGCAGGACGCGAATGCACAGCACGGTCGCGCACTCGAAGGCGTGTTCGATTTCGGCGAGCTCAAGCAACCGCTGCTGGTGAAAGTGGCGGTGTCGTCGGTAAGCGAAGCGAACGCCCTCGCCAATCTGGACCAGGACGGCAAGGGCTGGGACTTCGACGCACAGCGTCACGATGCGCTGGAAGCCTGGAACAAGGCGCTTGCGCCGATCGACGTGGACGGTTCGAAGACGCTGCGCACGCAGTTCTACACCGCGCTGTATCACTCGTTGATGTCGCCCAGCCTGAGCATGGACGTGAATGGCGAGTTCCGCGGTCCGGACTATCAGGTGCATCACGCCGACGGTTTCGATTTCTATTCGAGCTGGTCGGTGTGGGACGTATACCGCGCGCAGCAGCCATTGATGATCCTGCTGCATCCGGATCGCACCGTGGATTTCGTGCGCTCGTTGCTTGCCGCACAGCAGGCCAGTCCATTCCACATGCTGCCGGTGTGGGCCTACCAGGGGCTGGAAACCTGGTGCATGACCGGCTATCACGCCGTGGCGATCATCGCCGATGCCTACATCAAGGGCATCCGCGGCTACGACGCGGACAAGGCCATGAAGGCGATGGTATCCACCGCCACCTACGGCGACTACGGTGATCTCGCCGATTACATGAGGCTCGGCTACGTGCCCATCGACAAGGAAGTGGAAGGCGGTTCCAAAACGCAGGAATACGCGTATGACGACTGGGCCATCGCACAGATGGCCAAGGCGATGGGCAAGCACGACATCTACGATACCTTCGAGAAACGCGCCGCGAACTGGCGCAACGTGTGGGATCCAAAAACAGGCTTCATGCGCGCGCGTTTGTCCAACGGCAAATTCCGCGAACCGTTCGACCCGACCAGCGCCGGCTACGGCGATGACTACACCGAAGCCAACGCCTGGCAATACTCCTGGTACGTGCCGCAGGACGTGGCCGGCCTGATTACCGCGATGGGTGGCGACCAGGCGTTCACGCACAAGCTGGACGAATTGTTCGACGCCAAGGTCGATCCGAGCATCTTCAAGAACGTGGAAGACATCACTGGCCTGATCGGCTGGTACGCGCACGGCAACGAACCCAGCCATCACATCGCCTACCTGTATGACTACGCCGGCGAGCCGTGGAAGACGCAGGCCAGGCTGAAGCAGATCATGGACAACGAATACGGTCCGGGTCCCGCCGGCCTGATCGGCAACGACGATCTCGGCCAGATGTCCGCCTGGTACATCTTTACCGCGCTGGGCTTCTATCCGGTCACGCCGGCCAGCGACGAATACGCCATCGGCCGGCCGTTCGTGCCGCGTGCGGCCATGCACCTGAGCAACGGCCGCACCTTCACCATTACCGCCGAGCCGTTCGATGATGCGCATCCCTATGTCGGCCAGGTCACGCTCAACGGCAAACCGCTGGACCGCGTGTACTTGAAGCACGCGGACATCCTCGCCGGCGGCGAACTGCATTTCACGATGCAGGCGCAGCCGAACAAGGAGTGGGGGAAGGACATGTCGGCGCGGCCCGCTTCGATAAGTCCTTACCGGTAAGCCGCAGACTGGAATGCCAATCGTCAGCGCGGCGATTGGCTCCCTTCCCTGCAGGCAGGGAAGGGAGTGCAATGCGGCAAGCATCAAGGCGCTGCCCCGACCTGCGAATACCGATGGGTGGGGTTTGCGGATGCTCTTCCGTCTGTTTCTTTTGATGGCCGCTCTGCGGCATTCCAAAAAGAACGGTGCTGAATAAACCAAGGCCTGCGGCAGTCACCTTCATGTAAGTGAAAGGCGTTCGTACTAGTCAGTGGCCGCAAAACATGCGCAGAATGCATGCATCATGCCGATGCGAAGGACCAAGGGCAGTCCATGATTCCGGGGGGAGGGCGACAAGTAGCGATGCCTTGGCGCACCGGTGGCCTGCTGCTTGCCGTCCTTGTCATCGTCGCCCTGCCGTACCTGATCATGCGCGGCAGCTCCAAGGAATCGCTGCGGGCCGGTGAACTGGTCACCCGCTCGTCGGAAGTGCAGGCGCTGGTCTATCGCATTGCCGATCAAACGCATTCCGCCGAATCGGCCATCCAGCATCTGCTGGCGGATGATCCTGCCAGCCACGCCGAAACCGCAGCGTTGGGCGCGGAAGACGACATTCCCGGCTTGCTGGACCAGCTGCGCCGCGTCACCGGCGACAACCCGGCGCAACAACTCCTGGTGGAGCAACTCAACGCGGTGGAAAACGGCCGCCTGGCGCTTTTGCACCAGGCTTTGCAGCGTTTTCAGCACAACGATCGTGCCGGCGCGGAACAGGCACTGCGCGACGCCGACGCGTTGTTCCACGTCGACACCGTGGCGGACAAGGTCGTCGCCGAGGCGGAACATGCCTTGCAGGAGCGCCGCGATGCCGCGCGCAAGCAGTCGGAAAACAGCAGCCTGGTGCTGGCGCTGACGGCGGCAGCCCAGCTGTTGATGTTGATGATCGTGGTGATCGTCTCTGAGCGGCAGATCGGCCGCCGGTTGCAGGCCGAAGTGCGCGAGCGGCAGGCGGTGCAGCGTTCGCAGATGATCCTGCAGGCCGTGCGTGAGCCGATCGCACTGCTCGACCACAATCTGCGCAGCTTGCTGGTGAATGCGGCTTTCAGCGAGCTCTACGGCGTCTCTGAGGAAAGCCGCGCCGATTACCTGGAAGACATCGGGCAGGGCGCCTGGGCCGACGAAGTGCTGCTGCAGCGCTTGCGCGACGTGCTGCTGCGCGATCGCGAGCTGTGGGATTTCGAACTCATCCAGCGCACCGTCGACGACGTGGAGCGGCACGTGGTGATCAATGCGCGCCGGCTGCAGCAGGAAGACAGCACCAGCCCGGTGCTGCTGCTGACGGTCAGCGACGTCACGGCGCGTGCCCTGGTCGAGCAGCAAGTGAAGGAGCTCAATCACCAGCTGGAAAACAAGGTGGCGCAGATTTCCGACGTCAATCGCGAGCTGGAGGCCTTCAGCTACTCCGTGTCGCATGACTTGCGCGCGCCGCTGCGGCACATCACCGCCTTTGCGCAGAAGCTCGAAGATCATCTCGGCGAACAGCTCGACAACACCAGTCGCCATTATCTGGGCGTGGTGCGCGATGCGTCGCATCGCATGGCGCAGCTGATCGAAGACCTCCTGGTGTTCTCGCGCCTGGGCCGCGGCGCCTTGCGCCTGCAAGCAGTAGACATGCAGGCGCTGGTGGGCGAGACCTGCGCGCTGACCGAATCGGAAGCGTCCAACCGCCGTATCGTCTGGCGGATCGACCCGCTGCCGACGGTGGTCGGCGACGAAAACATGCTGCGCACGGTATGGCAGAACCTGATCGGCAATGCCGTCAAATACTCCAGCCAGCGCGAGATCGCCCACGTCGACATTTCCGTACGGCAAGACGAAACCGGCGACTACGAATTTACCGTCGCCGACGATGGCGCCGGCTTCGATATGCGCTACGTCGACAAACTTTTTGGTGTATTCCAACGGCTGCACAAGGCCAGCGAGTTTCCGGGCAACGGCATCGGGCTGGCGAACGTGCGGCGCATCGTGATGCGCCACGGCGGCCGCGTTTGGGCCGAAGGGGAGCCGGGCCACGGTGCCCGTTTCCACTTCACTTTGTCGGCTATCGAGCCGCCGTCCCAATCGCCATGACACACACCGCCCTACGCCCCATCCTGCTGGTCGAAGACAGTCCCGTTGATGCCGAGATGACCATGGACGCCTTGCGCCAGGCGCATCTGGCCAACCCGGTGGTCCACGTGGAGGACGGGGTCGATTGCCTGGATTGGCTGTACGCCCGCGGCGCGTTCGCCGGCCGCGCGGAGGACGATCCGGTGGTGGTGCTGCTGGACATCAAGATGCCGCGCATGAACGGGCTGGACGTGCTCACGCAGATGCGCGCGGACGAACACTTCCGCCACATGCCGGTGGTGATCCTGTCATCCTCGCGCGAGGAGAGCGATCTGGCGCGCAGCTGGGATCTTGGGGTGAACGGTTATGTCATCAAGCCTGTGGACGTGGGGCAGTTTTTCCAGGCTGTACGCACGCTCGGCCAGTTCTGGGCGGTGCTGAACCAGGCGCCCGGGGGGCGGGAATAGGGAGTGGGGCAGGTTCGGCAGGAGCGACCGGGCGGGCGAGCGCCTGTTCGTGGCGATTCCATGCGTCGTGCTCTCATTTCACCGGTTGCCGATTGAAATATGATGTTCAGGACCACTTGGAACGCAGAAGGAATGCCTGACAAGTCCAGCCAGCAACGTTCGCTGCCCCGCATACGGGTACTGCAGGTCGAGGACAGCACGCTCGATGCGGAGCTGGTGCTGACCGAACTGCAGGCCGATGGCATCGACTACGACGTGCGCCTGGTCGACGACGAATCCGCCTACGTGCGGACGCTGCAGGAATTCAAGCCGCAGATCATCCTGTCCGACCTCAGCATGCCCGGCTTCTCCGGACAGCGCGCACTGGAACTGCTGCGCGACCACAGCGAGGACATCCCCTTCATCTATGTTTCGGCCACGCTGGGCGAGGAGGCGGCGATCGCCGCGCTGCGCGAAGGCGCTACCGATTACATCCTCAAGCAGAATCCCGCGCGATTGGCGAGCGCCGTGCGCCGCGCACTGCGCGAGGCGGAGGAGCAACGCGCGCGTGCGCGGGCCGAAGCGGAGCTGATCCGCATTCAGCGCTTCGAAAGCCTGGCGATGCTGGCCGGCGGCTTGAGCCATGACTTGCGCAACCTGTTGCAGCCGTTGCTGCTTGCCGGCGACAGCCTGCAGGACTACCAGGATGACCCGCGCCTGGCGCGGCTCGGTGCGCTGGTGCGCGATTGCGGGCGGCGCGGGCTGGAAATGGTGCAATCCATGCTGTCGTTCGCACGCGGGGCACGCCGCGCCGAACAGGTGAAAGTGCAGGCGCTGATCGACGCGCTGTCGCTGCTGCTGCAAGGCAGCGTGCCGCGCACGGTGACGCTGGATGTCGACGTGGCCGATCCGCAGCTAACCTTCGAGGGCAATCACACCGAGCTGCAGCAATGCCTGCTCAATCTTTCTCTCAACGCGATCCAGGCGATGCCCAACGGCGGCATCCTGCGCGTCACCACCCGCAAAGCGAAACTGGACCAGCGCTTTTTCCTGGAACAGGAAGACGCGCAGCCCGGCGACTATGTATGCCTGTCGGTCAGCGATACCGGCATCGGCATGACCGATGACGTGCGCAAGCGGCTGTTCGAACCGTTTTTCACCACCAAGGAAGGCGGCACCGGCCTCGGTTTGCTGTCATGCCGCCGCATCGTCTACAGCCATGGCGGCGTCATGCGCATGGACAGCGTGGTCGGCGAAGGCAGTTGCTTCGATCTCTACATACCGCTGCGGCGCGCGACCAGCGATGCGACGGATCTGGACCTGGTCGAAAACGACGCCAGCCTGCACGGCAATGCCGAACACGTGCTGCTGGTAGTGGAGGAAGCCGGCCAGCTCACGCTGCTGAGCGATACGCTCGATGCGTGGGGCTATGAAGTGCACGCCAGCCAGAGCGGCACCGCCGCGCTGCAATGGATCGAAGCCTGCGGCCTGCCTGACCTGGTGGTGATGGACGCCGACATGAGCCTGTTCACCAGCGAGCGTACGCTGGCTGCATTGAGCCAATACGGTTATCGCCGCGGCGTGCTGGTTCTATGCCGTGCCGAGGATTCATCTGATTCGCCGAAACTGTGCATGCCGGACGGTAGCCGCGTGCAACGCTTGAATAAGCCGGTAGGGACACGAGCCTTGCTGCGTGCGGTGCACCAGGCCTTAAGTGGCGGCAAAGAAAAATCTCGACATTGAGGATGCTCTGATCTATTCCACGTGCCCGGCATGACGTCCAGAAGGCCCGCAGGGTGTGCTGCGTGGCGCAGGGAAGACTGGCCGTCTTGGCAAGCCACGCGGCACGGCCTGCGGGCCTTCTGGACGTCACCCCATCATTCACATTCAAAAGGTTGGGGTCGCACGGTATGCGCGCCTCGCTTCGCCCCGCCGTCTCGACATCCGCGGTAAAACGCTTCTTCACGTCCAATCCCTATCAGTTGGGATTGGATTCCTAATCGGTGCGCCACTCAAAATCGGTGCGTCGCCACAAATGCGGGGTAGGTCACTGGGCAAACTAGCTTTCGAGTTTACTGAGCCGATTTTCAGCATCCGAAAGCTTAGTCTTGGCTTGCTGCAAAGCAGTGGCTTTCTCATCCTTGTCTTTCTTGGTTATACGAGCGCTATCCTGCGCATTGTTCAACTCCTTTTCAGCAACCTGGCGGTGCTGCTGGAGGCTGGATAGGTTATCAGCGGTTTTTTCTATCGCGTTTGTCATTTTCGCCCTTGACTGTGGGTCCGTGGGCATGCCTGGATACCAAGGTAACGCGCGCTTATATGCCAATGCATTTTCGGTGTCCGCTATTACCCTTGAAACATTTTCAACCTTGTTTTCAGCGGTTTTAACTGCGGCTTCTGAATTTTTATGCTTTTCATAGGCGTCGTCATACGCACGCTTAGCGTTCTCGACCGCCTTTTTGTGGTGTGCAACCGCGTCTTCCGTCATCTGTTTGACGAAGACAGGAGGCTTCCCTCCCTTCATATTCACCCTGGTCAACACTTCTGCTCCCCCTTTGCCATCCAGTTTGATCGGCACGCTTTTGCTGAAGTCGTTGGGTTTATCGGGATCCACCTTTTTCCAGCCCAGCAACTGTCGATCGAAGATTGCTGGATGGGGTTCGCCGAGGATATCTACTAGATTATTGCCCTTGCCATCCGGGAAAGTTCCGTCCGCGCTGACACCGTTGGCTTTGATGTCCTCCCATTGCGCATGATTGAACTTGGCGGGCGGTGGCGGAGCAGGGGCGTTCGCTGGCTTGGCGGCATCCGTATCGTTCACGACCTTCCAGCCTCCCTGCTGATCGGCTATTGCTCGCTCAGTCGTTAGCACAGGCGCCCCCGTTTCGCTGTCACGCTTGTAAACCGGCCGGCTGCCATTCGCATCCGCGACGTCCGTCGTCTTGATCACGTACTCCCCGTCCGTATTGGACCACGTGACCTTTTGCAGCGTGGACTTCATGGGCGCGCTGCTGGTGGGGAGTCCGCTGGCGGACGGCTTGAACGGGTCAGGCTGTGGGCTGACCCGCGGACCGAGTGAGCCCTCCTCTTTGGGGCGGGGCTTCCCTTCTGACGGATGGGACGAACTGACCTCGTGGATGCCATGACCGCTCAGATGAGAAGATATATGAAAAAGCATAATCGAACTCCTATTTAAAACACGCAATAAACCTCATGAATACAATTAATGCAGCAAAGCGGATATTTAGTAAATAATCATGCGAAGGGCATCTGCCCGTAACTAATACAAAAAATATCCATGACACGGTTCCATGCTATCCAGCGCAGCAGCTTGACCATAAGCAAATGGCTGACGCCACGCGTGGTATCCCCCTATGGAAGCTCGCTCTGCCGAAGGGCGCTTGGAAGCATCCTCGCTAATTCTTCTAAATGGAGCGGTGTGAATCGAGGGTTCCACGCACCGTTCTGCGAGGACTCAGGGCGAAATTCCCTAGGGCGTGTTAACACTACCATCTGAGTCCATCGACGATGAGCGCGAAATGGA
>NZ_DAIOEU010000023.1:0-63177 GCF_036746095.1 Dyella sp. | reverse complement strand
CCTGCGAACAGACAGGGCTGGTGACGACGGCGATACTTATTCAGTGTTGCCTTAAGCTGTACTTGAGACATCTTCATGAGCGCCGCATGCACGATATCGGTTTCATTCGCGATCTCGCACTGGTGATGCTCGTGGCCGGTGCCACGACGATCTTGTTCCAGCGGCTGCGATTGCCCGTGCTGCCGGGTTACATCCTTGCGGGCATTGTGATCGGCCCGCATACGCCTGGCGTGCTGGTGGCCGATGCGCGCGCGATTGCCGACATCTCCAACCTTGGCGTCGTGTTGTTGATGTTTACGCTGGGGCTCGAATTCAGCGTGCGCAAGCTGCGCCAGGTGGGCGGAGGTGTCCTGCTGGTTACCGTGATCGAAGTGGGCTTCATGCTGTGGCTGGGCTATCAGCTGAGCCTGCTGTTTGGTTGGAGTGGCCGCAATGCCTTGTTCCTCGGGGCTATCGTGGCGCTGTCCTCCACCATGGTGGCGATGCGCACACTGGAGGAAACCGGCTTGCGCCAATGGCCGTTCGCGCGTTTGGTGATCGGCATGCTGGTGGCCGAAGACATGCTCACCATCGTGTTGCTTACCTTGCTCACCGCGATCGCCATCAGCGGGACGGTAGAGACAGGAACGGCGTTCACCGTGGTGGGGCATCTCGGCCTATTTGTCGTGGCCGGCATGATCGTCGGATTGTTGCTGGTGCCGAGGTTAGTGGATTACGTGGCGCATTTCGATCGCGACGAAACCTTGCTGGTGAGCGTGCTCGGCATTTGTTTCGGTACCAGCCTGCTTGCCGCGTGGCTGGGTTTCAGCGTCGCGCTCGGCGCCTTTCTGGCCGGTGCGGTGGTGGCCGAAGCACGCAGTGCGGCGCGTGTCGTGCATCTGGTCGAGCCGTTGCGGGACATGTTTGCGGCGCTGTTTTTTGTTGCGATTGGCTTGAAGATCGATCCCGCCTTGCTCGTGCAATACGCCCTGCCTGCCGTGGCAATCGCCGCCACGGTGATGCTCGGCAAAAGCGTGGTGTGCAGCGCCGGCATGTTTTTTATCGGCCACGATCTGCGCACCTCGCTGCGCGCAGGGCTTTGCATGGCGCAGATTGGCGAGTTCTCCTTCGTGATCGCCACGCTTGGGTTGACGCTGCACGCGGTAGACAATTTCATCTATCCCACTGCGGTAGCGGCAGCCTTGATCTGCATGGTGGCGTCACCGTATTTGCTGCGCTCTGCCGAGCTGTTGGCGAAAGCCGGCAGACACGTAGTGCCCCGTCCCCTGCGGCTAGTGATTACCAGCTACAGCGGATGGCTTGAAAATTTGCGGCCCGTCGACGAGAACGCAGTCATTGCGCGCATGTTTCGTCGACTGCTTTGGCATATCGCGGTCAACATCGCGCTTGTCGTGACGCTGTTCGTCATTGGCGCCTACGTCAATGCGCATAACGCCGCCTGGTTCGAACGTTGGGGCTTGGGCCGTGACATGCGCCACTCGCTGATCTGGGCATGTGCGTTGTTTGTATCGCTGCCATTGCTGATCGCGGTGTATCGCAAGGCGGAAGCCTTGGGAATGCTGCTTGCGGAATTAGGCATACGTGAGCGTTTCGCCGGCGCCTATACGCAAGCTATCCGACAGGTTCTTGCGAAAATCATTCCGCTGGCAACGTTGCTGGTGCTGGCCTTGCTGGTTGGCGTATTGGGATCAACGATTTTGCCGCCGCGTGGCGTAGCACTTTCTCTGATTGCGGTGTGCGTGATTTTCGCCATCATCCTTTGGCGCGGGCTGGTCAAAGTGCATGCGAGATTGCAGGCCGCATTGCGGGAAACGCTGGAAAAGCCTTCATCTCCTCCTAACGAAACCAGCTGAATGAGGTGTTGCGCACAATGGCAGGCCTGAACTTTTCCAAGGTAGGGCGGTCAACTGCGAATCGTCGTTGCCAAGACCGGACTGGACACAGCACAATGCGTGGCCAGCCTCCATTTGGGGGGAGGTCCGGCGCGGCACGCCGGCATATCCATGACTAGGGAGTTCCTAATGAAGCATTTTCTGCGACCCACGCTGACGGCGGCCGCGCTGGCCGTTGCGCTGGGCATGACCGCCGCTGGCGCGCAGGCCCAGACGTCCAGCACCGCAGCAACCGGTACCGTCGATAAGGCCAAAGCCAGTGAAATCATGGGCTATCAGTTGGCCGGCCAGATTCCGGCCCCGATGCGCGAACTGGTGGACCCGGCAGCGGTAGGTCGTGCAGTCACCGCCGCGCTCAGCGGGCAGAAGCCGAGCATGTCCGAAACCGAAGCGTCCACCGTGTGGAAGGGCTTCATTGCGCAGGCAGAAGCCAAGGGCAAGCAGGAATTTGATGCGCAGTCGGCCAAGAACAAGGCTGAAGGCGAAGCTTTCCTCGCCAAGAACAAGAGCGCCGCAGGCGTGAAAACGACGGCGTCTGGTTTGCAGTACCAAGTGATTTCCCAGGGCACCGGCGCCCGTCCGGGCCCGAACGACACGGTGAAGGTGAACTACAAGGGCACCTTCGTGAACGGCGAAGTGTTCGACAGCTCCGAAAAGAACAATCCGCCGGGACCGACCGCGATTCCGCTGGCTCGCGTGATCCCAGGTTTCCGCGAAGGTCTGCAGCTGATGCAGGTGGGCGGCCACTACAAGTTCTTTATCCCGCCGAATCTGGCGTATGGGGCGGAACCGAATCGTCCGTTCCCGCCGAATGCCACGCTGATCTTCGACGTGACCCTGGTGAGCACTGGTCCGACACCGGCCAGCGCTGCGCACGAAGGCGGCGAAGCTGGCGCTGGCAAGTAATTGCCTCGGCTGCAATGCAATGCACTACGACGGGGCGCGATGATTCGCGCCCCGTTCGTTTTGCATCGGTTCAAGCTGGCGCCTGTGTCGTTGACATAGGCATTTCTTTTGACACTGTTAAAATCTTCGCCCCCAACAAGGCATTAATCCCACGCGATGAAAGTCACCATTTTTGGTACCGGCTATGTAGGTCTGGTTACTGGGGCCTGCCTGGCCGAGATGGGTAACCATATCGTTTGTGTAGATATCGATGAGAACAAGGTTGCTCGCCTTGGCCGCGGCGAGATACCTATTTTCGAGCCTGGCCTTGAGCCGATCGTGCGGCGCAATCATGCCAATGGGCAGCTTGTTTTTACTACCGATGCGGCGATGGCGGTTGCGCATGCGCAGATCATCTTCATCGCTGTCGGAACGCCTCCGGATGAAGACGGCAGTGCCGATCTTCAGTACGTGCTGAACGTGGCGCGATCCATCGGGCGCAACCTGGATCGCTATGCGGTGATCGTCAACAAATCAACCGTGCCGGTCGGCACGGCCGATCGCGTGCACGAAGCGGTAGCGGCCGAACTTGCGGCGCGTGGTGCGGCGGTCGATTTCGATGTCGCGTCTAATCCCGAATTTTTGAAAGAAGGCGATGCGGTCGAAGATTGCCTCCGTCCTGATCGCATCGTGATCGGGACGTCGAGCGAGCGCGCCATCAGCCTGCTGCGCAAGCTATATGCGCCCTTCAATCGTAGCCATGATCGTACCGTGGTGATGGACGTGCGCTCGGCCGAGCTCACCAAGTACGCGGCCAACGCCATGCTGGCCACGAAGATCAGCTTCATGAATGAGATCGCGAACATCGCCGAGCGCGTAGGTGCCGATATTGAACTGGTACGCCAGGGGATCGGTTCGGATCCGCGCATCGGCTATCACTTCATCTATCCGGGCGCGGGCTACGGCGGCTCGTGCTTCCCGAAAGATGTGCAGGCGCTGGAGCGTACGGCGCGCACAGTGGGCTACAGCGCGCGCCTGCTCGAAGCGGTTGAAGCCGTCAATCGTGACCAGAAGGTCAAGCTTTTCGATTTTCTCCAGCGCCATTTCGAAGGCAACGTGCGCGGACGAACGATCGCGTTGTGGGGATTGGCTTTCAAGCCCAATACCGACGACATGCGTGAGGCTTCCAGCCGCCAGTTGATGGAAGTGCTGTGGGATGCGGGCGCCAAAGTGCGCGCGTTCGATCCGGAGGCGCGCAGCGAAGCACGCCGCTTGTATGGCGAACGTAGCGACCTGGTGCTATGCGATAACGCGTACCAGACCCTGGATGGTGCCGACGCGCTGGCCATCATTACCGAGTGGAAGGCCTTCCGAAGCCCTGATTTCGGCCGCATTCGCGCCATGCTCAAGGAGCCGGTCGTGTTTGACGGGCGCAATATGTATGAGCCTGCCGTGGTGGAGGAAGCGGGCTTGGCATACTACGGTATCGGTCGTGGTCGTAGCGTGGCTCGACCGAACGCGTCATGAGCCAAACCGAGCAACGTCTTACGGAGCTGGAAGTCCGGCTCGCTTTTGTCGATGATGCGGTTCAGGCACTGGTGGCGGCGGACGCCAACCAGTCCGTGCGCATCGCGACACTGGAGCGGCTGGTCCGCGACCTGCGCGGCGAACTGGAGACCGTGCGCCTCGGGCAGTCACCCGATCCGCACAGTGAACCGCCGCCGCCACACTATTGAACAACGCAACACGTAACACCGGATTTCGATCATGGTCGATTCATTGCGAGATCAGCTCCTGAAGAGCGGCATCGTCAAGCAGCTCAAGGACGAAAGGCGCCAGCAACAGCCAGCGCCGAAGCCCCACACTTCGCCTGCGAAGGGCAAGCCACGGCATCCCAAGTCACCGCACCAATCAAATCCGGGGCGGAAGGATGGGGAAATCGACTTGGCCAAGGCCTACGCCATTCGCGCCCATACGGAAGCCGAGGAGCGCAAGCGTGCCGAGCAGGAGGCTGCTGAGCAGGCGCGCCTGAAGCGCGAACGCAAGTCCAAAGTGCAGAAGTTGCTTGAAGGCCAAGTGTTGAACAAGGCCGATGGCGATCAGGTGCGTCACTTTGAATATGGCGGAAAAATTCGCCGTGTGTATGTCGATGCGCTTCAACTTGCCGATCTCAATGCAGGCAAATTGGGCCTCGTGCAGAACGCGGGTCGTTATCTGTTGGTGGCGCAGGCAGTGGCAGAGCAGGTGCGCGAGATCGATCCACACCTGGTCGCCTTGCTCGTGGATCCGGCCGCCGCAGGTGTGGACGAAGACGGCATTCCGAATGATTTGATGTGGTAAGCCAGGGTTCGGGGCGGAAATCCTGAGGTATTCCCACGTTTGCAGGCTCCCTTGGAAATCACGGGTTGCATCGTACGTCCGGCCTTCGCCGAGCAAAATCGTGGGGATACTCCAGGGTGAAAACCCCGCATCCATTCGCCTATTGCAAGGTTGGTTTGCGCCCAACCGCCGCACTCAGGCGATGTCCCCCACTTCAAACGCTGCTTGCGACTTCAATGCCGGATGATCCCACCCGTTCTTCGGCGCGAAACGCTCGCCATAACGCGTCGACAGTGTGTCGAGTTGCTGACAGATCTTCTCGGGACCTTCATCGCGTACGAACTGGATCGGACCACCGCGGAACGGTGCAAAGCCGGTGCCGAAGATCACCCCGGCATCGAGCAGGTCGGCATCGTCCACCACGCCATCGCCCAGGCACGCGACCGCCTCGTTCACCATGGCGAGAATCATGCGTTCGCGCAAATCCGGAGGCGGCGTGTAGCCCGGGTCCACTGCCGGCTTCTGCGGCTTGCCTTCCTGCCAGGTGTACAAGCCCTGGCCATCCTTCTTGCCACGCCTGCCGGCTTGGAGTTTTTCTTCCAGGCCAGGTGGAAGTTCCAAGCCCAGGAATGGCGCCAGCTCCTTGCCGACGGAGGCGCAGACATCCAAGCCAACCGTATCGGCCAATTCGATCGGGCCCATTGGCATGCCAAAGGCTTTCGCTTCCTTGTCAAGTACCGGCCCTGGGACCCCTTCGTTGTATAAGCGCAAGGCCTCCAGCAGATAGGGCATCAGGATGCGGTTCACCAGAAACCCCGGGGTGCCTTTGACCGCCACCGGCAACTTCCCCAAGGCTTTGCAGAATGCCATGGCGCGTTTCTCGATGGCGGGATCGAGGCGATCATGGCGCACGACTTCCACCAGTGGCATTTGTGCTACCGGATTGAAAAAATGCAGGCCAAGGAAACGCTGCGGCGCTTGCAGGCCTTTGCGCAATTCGTCCAGCGGAATCGATGACGTATTGGTGGCGAGGATGCCGTTGCTGTTGTTCAACGGCGGCTCCACGATGTTGTAAAGCGCCTCTTTCGCCTCGGGATTTTCAAAGATGGCTTCAATGGCGAGGTCCGCTTGCGCAACACCCACGCCTTCCACATCAGCGCGCAGACGCTTGCGCGTCTCTGCTACTTTTTCCGGCGTTTTCAGTTTCTTTTCGTACAGCGCGCGGGCGCGATCCAATGCAGGCTGGATGAGCTTCATATCGCGGTCCTGCAAGGTCACGTCGAAACCTTTAAACGCCGCCCAGGCTGCGATATCGCCGCCCATCACGCCTGCCCCCACGACGTGCACATGATGGATGCCGGCATCGATGCCGCTGCCTTGGCCTTTCAAGCGCTCCTGCAGGAAGAAGATGCGGATCAGGTTGCGTGCCGTAGAGGTTTCCGCCAGCTTGGCCACCGACCGTGCTTCGAGTTTCAGGCGCTGCTGAATACTGTTGCCGCCGCGCTTCCAGACATCGATCAAGGCAAAGGGAGCTGGATAGTGTTCTTTGCGTACCTTGGCGGCCGTCTGCTTGATCACCATGGGGGCGAGGACCTGGCGTGCCAGCCAGGTATTGGTGACCCATGCCGTGGTGCGCTGCGCGAACGGGCGCACATGGGGATGGCGGAGCAGGGCACGGGCCTCGGCCATCAGTTCATCAGGATTGGCCACTCGATCGACGATGCCCAGGCCTTGGGCTTTGCGGGCGGAGAGGGCCTTGCCGGTCAGCATGACGGGCAGCGCTTCCGGTGCGCCGATCAGTCGCGGCAGACGGGCCGAGCCGCCCCAGCCGGGATGGATACCGAGCATCACTTCCGGCAGGCCGATCCGCGTTTTCTCATCGTCGGCAGCGATGCGCTGGCGGCAGGCAAGGATCAGTTCGGTCCCGCCGCCCATGCAAGCGCCATGCACCGCGGCGACCGTGGGGCAGGCCAGGCGCGCCAGCGCTTCGAACACCCGCTGGCCGTTCTCGATGTTTTCCAGCACTGTGCCTTGCTTGGCGTACTCGACAAATTCCTTGATGTCCGCGCCAACGGCGAACCCGTTCGCCTTGGCGGAGTGAATGATGACCCCGGTAGGTTTTTCGATCGCCAGCCGCTCCACGATCTGCCCCAGTTCGTCCTGGACGTCGCGAGAAATTGCGTTGACGCTGCTATGGGCGCGGTCCAGCGTAAGGGTAACGATGCCGCTGTCATCCAGGCTCGTTTTCCAGTGATTGAAGCGCAGTCCTTCGAACATGGGGCACGGTTGGGAATGGCCGGGAGACCTTCACCATACCGTCCCGCAGCGATGATTGCGAGACGTACCATGCGGGCGGGTATTGGGGGATTCCCGCCAGGGTATGCCGGGTGGATCACGCCTCTGCGCTCCGGCTATTGCGCTTCGCGTACGACTGCGTAACGTACGACATGCGACAACTTCTCCCTGGGCGGTATGACTTCTCTGATGGCTCCCGCGCCGCTTGCCGGCAGCGACATTTACGAGCGCATCCTGACGGCACCCGGTGGGTTGGTCGTGCTTGAACACATCGAGAGCAAGGCACTGATCGAACAGTTTCGCGCCTTGACCCGCCTCAATGGGCAGTCGGTTTACCTGTGGCGGCCTGAAACCGGCATGGAAAACCTGCGCGAGGCGCATGCGGTTATTCCCGGTTCCCTGCGTCTGGGCAATGCCTTGCGTTATATCCAGCAAAGCATCCACTTTGGCGTCTACCTGCTTTCTCCCTTTCCCTTGCCGTTGCTGCCGGCAGATAGCAGCTTGCTGCGGCAACTGGCACGTGCACCGGCAGGGCACGTGCGCCGGGTCGTCCTGCTTGATGCGCCGCAAACATTGGTGTCAAGCATCGATGACGTTGCGGTGCGCTTGGGCAGCGCGGCAGATGTGATCCAGCGCCCGCGGCTGCGTGACGGTCGATGGCTGCTATGAACGGGCCGACTTTTAAAGCGGGCATCCTGCTGGTTGCCTCGCAGCGCGATCTTCGCCGCGAGCTGTTCGACGTGCTCGATCGCGAAGGGCATCCCACCATTCATTCCGCACGCGACACCACTCACGCGGCCATCCTGCTGGAGGGACGCGAGCCGCTGGCATTGATCGTGGTGGTGTTCGATGGCGACGGGCGTGCCAGCAGCACGCTTTGCGAGCAGCTGCGCTTGCTGCCTCCGTGCGCGACTGCGCCGATGATTGCGGTATTGGTCGACGACGCCACGATCAAACCTACCCACTTGCCGCCAGTGATTGGTGGATGGCTGTACGCCTCGCAGATCGGTACAGAACTGATTGCCCGCTGGCAGCAACTGCTCAGCGGCAAGCCCACGCCTTCGCCGGAGCCGGTTCCAGCTACCTCTTGCGCACCTTCTTTTGCGCTGCCCTCCGCCACCGGCGACTATCGCTTCGTTTTTGAAGAGAGCGAAGGCGATTGGCTGATCATCGACCCGACCGCCGAGCGCGTGGTAGAAGCCAATCCCGCTTACATCAGGCATAGCGGCCTGGCCAACAGCTTGCTGACCGGCATGACGCTGTCGGAGGTGCTGATCTTTGAAACGGTCAGCCTGGAAAAGGCGCTGTTCGATGCGGATCGATCCTGGCTCGCCTGCCGGCGCAAATCGATCCGCGGGCATGACGTGGGCGAAGCCAGCGTGCGGCGGATAAAGCATCAGGGCCGGGACACGGTCGCGCTGGCTTTTCGTAGCGCGAGTGCCGGGTTGCGGCCGGTTGCGGCCTTGGCAGTGCTTGGCCGGTTGTTCGCCTGTGGGCATGACGATGCGAGCTTGCCGGAAACCGCGCGCCTGCTGCTGGATGAAATGGATCTGGATTACTTGGCAGTGTGGTCCGCCCGTCCGGAAGAAAGCAGCGTACCGGCGCAGATCGTTCAGCGCTGGCGCGGCGAGGAGCAGATCTGGCCGGGCCCGCAGTTGCAAAGTTCGCTGCGCCTGGTGCTTGGCGGTCGTACGTTGATGCATCCACAGGACGCGCGGCGGCTGGCCGAGGTCGATCCCTTGATCAGCCTGCTGGGTTTGCGCGGATTTGTCGGCTTGCCGTTGCTTGACGAACGGAGCAGCGTGCTGGGCGCCTTGCTGGCCGGCAGTCGCTACCCCTTCAGTGAGCCGGGCATCGTGGAGCCGGTGCTGCATTGCGCGGCCGCGCATTTTGCGCACATGCTCGAACTGCGCCGCACGCGCGAGCAGGGGCGTGCAGAAGGCTTGCTGGATGCACTCACGGGCTTGCCCAATCGCCTGCTGTTCAACGACCGCCTCGACACCATCATTCGCGAAGCCAACCGCACCGGCGAAACGTTCGCGGTGCTGTTCGTGGATCTCGATCGCTTCAAATTCATCAACGACACGCTTGGCCACGCGGTAGGCGATCAAGTGCTGGTTGCGGTAACGCAGCGGCTGCGCAGCAGCGTGCGTGCCTCTGATACCGTGGCGCGCTATGCGGGCGATGAATTCATCATCGTGCTGCGCCATATCGTGAAAACCGATGATGTGCTGCGTGTGGCGGACAAAATCGTGCAGCTGATGGAAGCGCCGCTGCATCTGGAAGATGGCCCGGAGCTGCAGGTCACTGCATCCATCGGGATCAGCTACTTCCCCGAAGATGCGCTCGATGCCGAGACGCTGCTCAAGCATGCGGACGAGGCGATGTATGCCGCCAAGAGCCTGGGCCGCAACAACTACCGTGTCTACGATGTAAGCCCCGCGCAAGAGCAACAGAACGCGGCGCTGAAAGCCCGCCTGCGCCATGCCGAAGGCAATGGTGAATTGCGCGTGTTCTATCAGCCGCAGATCAGCGCGGAAACGGAAGACATCGTCGGCATGGAAGCGCTGCTGCGCTGGGAGCACCCGGAGTTGGGCAACATCGGTCCGGGCTTCTTCATTCCGCTGGCCGAAGAAACCGGGCTGATCGTTTCGATTGGCGAGTGGGTGCTGCGCACTGCCTGCAAACAGGCCAAGGCTTGGGATGACCGCTTCGGCTTGCGCCTGCGGCTAGGCGTGAATCTTTCCGCCGTGCAGCTCATGCAGCCGGATCTCTCCGAGGTGGTGGCGTCGGTATTGGAAGAGAGCGGCCTTGATCCGGGCCTGCTCGAACTGGAAGTCACCGAGAGCATCAGTATCAAGGCCGCACCCAACTTGATGGAAAACATGCAGAAGCTGCACAAGCTCGGTTGCCATATCGCCATCGACGATTTCGGTACCGGTGCCGCGTCGCTGGACTATCTGCGCAAGCTTCCGGCCGACCGGATCAAGATCGACCAAAGCTTCGTGCGTAATATCGGCGTGGACCCGGACGATGAGGCGATCGTACGCGCCACCATCGAAATGGCCCATCGCCTGAAGCGCGGCGTGGTGGCCGAGGGCGTGGAAATCGAGCAGCATCTGCAGTTCCTGCGCGCCAATCACTGCGACGAGCTGCAGGGCTATCTGTTCTGCCGGCCTCTGCCGCATACCAGTTTCGAGCGCCTGCTGGGCGAGCGCGAGCGCCTGTTGTCCGGACAGACCCTTTCGGCCGTCTCTGCCTGAAATCCCGGTTTCTGCTTGCGCGACACCGGCGCGGCCCCATCTTAGAATGGCGGCGGGGAGCGGTCTTCGCATCGCTGAACTTGCGAGCGCAAAACAGGTCTGAGCAGCTCACCCATCCCGTGGGAATACCGCCCGTATGGTCCAGTGACGAAGGAGACGGCCCGGATGGGCGACAACGAACTCGATAGTGCGCTGGTAGAGCGTGTACAAAACGGAGACAGGCGCGCTTTCGACCTGTTGGTGCGCAAATATCAGAACAAGGTCATCGGCCTCATCTCACGCTACGTGCACAATGCCGCCGAGTGCGAGGACGTGGCCCAGGAAGCCTTTGTCCGCGCCTGGCGGGCCATTGGTTCCTTCCGCGGCGACAGCGCTTTCTATACTTGGATGTACAAAATTGCCGTCAACACGGCCAAGAACCACCTGGTGGCGATGGGGCGCCGGCCACCCGCAGACGACATCGCGATCGAAGATGCGGTATACGTGCCTGGTGCCGACCGCATGCAGGAGGGTGCCACCCCCGAACGCGAATTAATGCGCCAGGAAATTGAACAAACCGTATTTGCCACTGTCCAAGCCTTGCCCGAGGAGCTGCGGACAGCCATTACCCTGCGTGAAGTGGAAGGCCTCAGCTATGAAGAGATTGCCGAAGCCATGGGTTGCCCGATTGGAACCGTGCGTTCACGCATCTTCCGGGCACGCGAGGCGATCGACGAAAAGTTGCGGCCGCTGCTTTCAGACCGCGAGGATTAGATGTCATGAGTGAAGCCAACATGGAAAATCTTTCTGCGGCGATGGACGGCGAATTGTCCACGGAAGAGCTGCGCTTCTTGTTGCGCCGGCTCGACCACGACGCTTCGCTGGTACAGGCGTGGACGCGTTATCACGTTGCCGGCGAAAGTCTGCGCCGCCCGCTGCCGCCCTTGGCTAGCCCGGGTTTTGCTTCACGCGTGATGATTGCCATCGAGAGCGAACAAGCAGCCAGCAAGTCGTCCAAGCGGGACTGGTTGCGGTTGTCCTTGGGCGGAGCCATTGCGGCCGGTGTCGCCGTGGCGGCCCTGATGGTGTCGCAGCCTACCGCCCCTGATTCCGAACGTCCCAGTCGCGTTGCTACCAATGGCGTGACATCGCAGGGGGTGCGAGCTGATGCATCGCTTGCTGCGGTCAATGCCGCCTCGCCGGTAACCCACGCCAGCAATGATGTATTGGCCGCCGTGCCGCCGTCGTTGAGCCCTTATTCCGCTTCGATGTTGAGCCAGCGTGCTTCCGCCACGTTGGGCGATCCGTCTGACAATCCGCTGTTTCAAAGCTATCGCGGCGCGTCTTATCCCATGCAGGATTCGATGCAAGGCTACAAGGCGCTCAACAATCAGGATGGCAGTTATCTGCTGTTGATCGATACGCCGCAGTCGCGTGCCGCCACAGTGCACGGCGTCCGCTAAGCAGTACCTGGGAAGCGGTGCGCGTTTTTTACCCGCCAGCTTCCCAACAGGTCAGCCACAAGGCTTTCCCTTTCTTTGTTGTTCCCCCTTTCTCGTTCCACTTGGCGAGCCCTGGAGCGTGAGAGGGGTTGTCCGAAATCTGAGGAGGAGTCATGAGTAACCCCCGTCTCGTCAGTCGCCGTCTTCTCTGTGGCCTGCTCGGTTGCGCCCTGGGTGCGGGTATTGTCATGCCCGGTTCTGCGGCATGGGCGCAGGCTGCGCCGGCAACCGCCGGTTTGCCGGATTTCACCGGTATCGTCCAGAAGAACGCGCCCGCCGTGGTGCATGTGGAGGCCAAGTATTCCAGCCGTCGCCCAAAGAGCGCCGGCGGTATGCCGCTGCAAGGCATGGACCCAGGTCAGGCGGAAATCTTCCGTCGATTCTTCGGCATGCCTATCATGCCGTCGCCGGAGGAACAGGCGCACACCTCGCTGGGTTCGGGCTTCATTATTTCCAGTGACGGTTACATCCTTACCAACAACCATGTGGTCGACCACGCCGATGTGGTAACCGTGCGCCTGCAGGATCGCCGCACGTTGACCGCCAAGGTGGTGGGTACTGATCCCACCTATGACATCGCCTTGTTGAAGGTGAGCGCCAGCAGCCCCTTGCCCACGGTGACCATTGGCGATTCGCGCTTGCTCAAGCCCGGTCAGTGGGTCCTGGCGATTGGTTCGCCGTTCGGTTTTGATTACACCGTTACGCAAGGCATTGTGAGCGCCGTGGGACGAAACCTCGGCGCTGGCGATCAGCCCAGTACCTCCTTCATCCAGACTGACGTGCCGATCAACCGCGGCAATTCCGGTGGTCCGCTGTTCAATTTGCAGGGGCAGGTCGTGGGTATCAATTCGCAGATCTATTCGGATACCGGCGGCTATCAGGGCATTGCGTTCTCGATACCGATCGACCTGGCGATGAACGCGGTCGATCAGCTGAAGACCAAGGGCTACGTCACGCGCGGCATGCTGGGCGTGCAGATCAAGCCAGTCGACGAGGACATGGTCAAGGCACTGAAGCTCGATACCGCCAAGGGTGCGATCGTAGTCAGCGTGGAGCCGAACAGCGCTGCGCAGAAAGCCGGTTTGCAATCGGGCGACATCATTCTTGCGTACAACGGCCACGATGTGGTGCAGGGCGCGGACCTGCCACCGATGGTCGCCATGACCAAGCCGGGTGCATCGGTACCGATCACCATTCTGCGTGACGGCAAAGAAAAGACCATCGACGCCACTATCGGCACCATGCCGCGCGACCAGAATGCTCTTTCCGCCATGGGCAAGGCAGCGCCTGGCAGCGGTGCGAATGCCCTGGGCCTCAGCGTGGAGAACGTGGACGCTTCCACGCGCAGCCAGCTCGGCCTGAAAGCGGGCGAGGGCGTGGCCGTTGCGAATGTCACCGGCCCCGTGGCTGCGCAGGCCGGTCTGCAGCAGGGCGACGTGATTCTGATGGTGAACCAGAAGAAGGTGGGTAGCGTGGAGGCCTTCCGCGCTGCCACGGCAGACGTGAAGCCAGGTGACACGGTCCTGTTGCTGGTGCGGCGTGGCGACTCGAACAACTTCATCGCACTCACCGTTCCAAGCGGCAAAGACGAATAACCGCCGTACAAAGGCCCGCCGCAAGGCGGGCCTTTCTTATGCGAGGCTTGCGCTGGGGCGGCCCCAGCCCGGCGTGGGCCCTCGTTCTCAATCCATGCGATAATGCGCGGCTAATATCGCCATTCCGGTGATAGCCTGCCTACGCATCGCGCGAGGCGGTGAAGCTGACAGCGTGCCCATGGAACTGATCCGCAATTTCTCCATCATCGCCCACATCGATCACGGCAAGTCGACGCTTGCCGACCGCATCATTCAGATTTGCGGGGGCCTGGCCGATCGCGAGATGGAAGCCCAGGTGCTGGATAGCAATCCGATCGAGCGCGAGCGCGGCATCACCATCAAGGCACAGTCCGTATCGCTGCCGTACAAGGCACGGGACGGCAGGACCTATCAGCTCAACTTCATCGATACCCCCGGGCACGTCGATTTCTCTTATGAAGTAAGCCGCTCGCTCGCCGCCTGTGAAGGTGCCTTGCTGGTAGTGGATGCAGCCCAGGGCGTGGAGGCGCAGTCGGTCGCCAATTGCTACACGGCGGTGGAACAGGGGCTGGAAGTAGTGCCCGTGCTCAACAAAATCGATTTGCCCACGGCCGATCCGGACAAGGTGAAGGGTGAAATCGAGGCCGTGATCGGCATCGATGCCACCGACGCTGTAGCAGTCAGCGCCAAGACCGGCCAGAACGTGGTGGAAGTACTCGAAGCCATCGTGGCGCGCATTCCGCCACCGAAGCCGCGCGATACCGATCGCTTGCAGGCCCTCATCATCGATTCCTGGTTCGACAACTACCTCGGCGTGGTGTCGCTGGTGCGCATCATGCAGGGTGAAATCAAGCCCGGCGACAAGCTGCTGGTGATGTCCACCGGCCGTGCGCACGAAGTAAGCGAAGTCGGCGTCTTCACGCCCAAGCGCAAAAAGCTCGCGAAACTTTCCGCCGGCGAAGTGGGCTGGATCACGGCATCCATCAAGGACGTGCACGGCGCACCGGTGGGCGATACCTTGACCCAGGCCAGCAAGCCGGCGCAACACCCGTTGCCCGGTTTCCAAACCATGCAGCCGCGTGTGTTCGCAGGGTTGTTCCCGGTGTCGGCCGACGATTTCCCCGCGCTGCGCGAGGCGCTGGACAAGCTCAGCCTCAACGACGCAGCCCTGCGCTTCGAGGCGGAGTCCTCCGTGGCGCTCGGCTTCGGCTTCCGTTGCGGCTTCCTCGGCATGCTGCACATGGAGATCGTGCAGGAGCGCCTGGAACGCGAATACGATCTGGACCTCATCACCACCGCACCCACCGTGGTGTATGAAATCCTCAAGAGCGACGGTTCGGTGATGCAGCTGGACAATCCAGCACGCCTGCCGCCGGTCACGCAGATCGAAGAAATTCGCGAACCGATAATCGTGGCGAACATCCTTACCCCACCGGACTACATCGGCAACATCATCACGCTGTGCGAAGAAAAGCGCGGTGTGCAGCGCTCCATCCAATACCTCGCCACGCAGGTGCAGATCAATTACGAGCTGCCGCTGGCTGAAGTGGTGCTGGATTTCTTCGACAAGCTCAAGTCGGTGTCGCGCGGTTATGCGTCCATGGACTACCACATGGAGCGTTTCGACGCCGGCCCGTTCGTGCGCGTTGACGTTCTCATCAACGGTGATCGTGTGGATGCACTCAGTTTGATCGTGCATCGCAGCCATGCCGACCGGCGTGGGCGCGACCTGGTCGAGCGCATGAAGGATCTGATTCCGCGCCAGCAGTTCGACGTGGCGATCCAGGCTGCGGTCGGCGCACAGATCATCGCGCGCTCCACGGTGAAAGCGCTGCGCAAAAACGTGCTTGCCAAATGCTACGGCGGCGACGTCAGCCGTAAAAAGAAACTGCTGGAGAAGCAGAAAGAAGGCAAGAAGCGCATGAAGCAGGTCGGCCGGGTTGAGATTCCGCAGGAAGCCTTCCTCGCCGTGCTCAAAGTGGACAAATAGCGGAGCCAACGCATGGATTTTGATTTTTCGGCCATTTTGCTCGCCCTCACCGTTTTGTTCGGTGTGGTTTGGGGCCTCGATCGCTTGCTGTTCTACCGCAAGCGTCAAGCGCGTTTCGTCGCGGCCGGCGAGGAGTATCGCGATCCGGCAGCGGTCGATTGGGCGCGTTCGCTGTTTCCGGTGATCTTCGTCGTGCTGTTGCTGCGCTCCTTCGTGGCCGAACCGTTTCGCATTCCGTCAGGCTCGATGATGCCCACGCTCGATGTGGGCGATTTCATCCTGGTGAACAAGTTCGCGTTTGGTTTGCGCCTGCCGGCCTTCAACAACAAGGTGGTCAGCATTGGCGAGCCCAAGCGTGGCGATGTCGTGGTCTTCCGTTTTCCCGGTTACATCTGCCAGGACGACAGCGGCAAGACCGTGCGCAGCGGTGACATCACCTGCGCCGATGCGCATGCGCCGGTGCCCAGCCAGAACTGGATCAAGCGCGTGATCGGCCTGCCCGGCGATACGCTCGAAGTGCACGACAGCCAGATCGTGATCAACGGCAAACCGGTGGTGGATACCGAAATCGGCCCGTTCAAGGGCAATCCCGCCCGTCCCGAGGACAACGAGCTGCTGTATTACAACGCCTCGGTCTGGAGCGAGCAGCTAGGCCCGGTCAATCACCTCATTGCACGCATGCCCGCGCGCGGCCCCACGCCGCCGATCCCCAATGCGCGCGTACCGGCTGTGGTGCCGCCGAACTGCTATATCGTGATGGGCGACGACCGCGAGAACAGCGAAGACAGCCGCTGGTGGGGTTGCCTGCCGGAACAAAACCTGGTCGGCAAAGCCTTCATGATCTGGTTCAGCTGGAAGGGCTGGGGCACCGGTGCCGTGGACTTCCACCGCATTGGTAAGATCATTCACTGATCGTGCCAACCCGCTCGCGGAACCGTGAACATGTCGCTGGCGATACCCGCACAGACGCGGCAAAGTAGTGGGATGGGTTATTTGTCCGGAACAGGGGGCCGCGCTTGCGGCATAGCGAGGGGACTATGAAATCGAAACAGACAGGCATCACGCTCATCGGCTTTATCGTGGTGCTGGCGGTGGCCGGCTTTTTCGCTTACATGGCGATGAAGCTGGTGCCGGCCTATACCGAATACGCGGGCGTGGTGAAGGCCATGAATCAAATCGGCACCGAAGGCGTGGACGGGAAAACGCTCGACCAAGTCCGCCGCGACCTGATGTTCAAACTGGGCTTCCAATACGTGGACGATGCCACCATCCATCCCAGCGACATCACTTTCGGCCAGGGTGCGAGCGGCAACGAACTGCGCGTCAGCTACGACAAGCAAATCCCGTTCATGTACAACATCGATTTCCTGATCCACTTCAGCAAGAGCGTGCCCGTGGCGGGCAATGTCGCTCCACCCCAATAAACAGTGGAATTGCCTTATCACTTTCGCGATCCGTCGCTTGCCGCGCTTGCTCTGACACACCGCAGCGCCGGCAAACCCAACAACGAGCGCATGGAGTTTCTCGGCGACGCCCTGCTCGGGGCGATCATCGCCGAGATGCTGTACGAGACGCATCCCAAGGCCGCCGAAGGCGACATGTCGCGACTGCGCGCGCAATTGGTGAACGGACAGGCGCTGGCGGTGGTGGCGCGTGAGCTTGAGTTGGGTGACCAGCTCAAGCTGGGCTCGGGCGAGCTGAAGAGTGGCGGCTACAGGCGCGACTCCATCCTTGCCGACGCCTTCGAAGCCCTGGTCGCCGCGATCTACCTGGATGGCGGCTTCGACGCCTGCCGGAGCACGGTGCGAACCCTGTTCGCCGATCGCATTGCCGCATTGCCGCACGCGTCCAAGGATGCCAAGACCCGGCTGCAAGAGTGGCTGCAGGCACAAGGCTGGCCGCTGCCGCAATACGAACTGGTGGCGACCGAGGGCGAAGAGCATGCGCGCACCTTCGAAGTCCATTGCATCGTCTCGCAGCCGATGACCGTGAAGGAGGCCGGGCGCGGCAGCAGCCGTCGACTGGCCGAACAGGATGCCGCGGAAGTGGTGCTGAACCGCCTGGCTGGCGAACAGGAAAGCCAGTAATCCGCCCCACATGGCCATCCCATAATCTTTGCGCATGGCCACGGCGCCACGCCGGTGGCGTTCGCGAGCGCGTGGCGCCATGCTTACACCCATTCCTCTGAGTACCGCGCACCATGACCGACGAACGCGACGACACCGCCGAAAACCAGCTGCCGCGCCCTGATTTCCGCTGCGGCTTCGTAGCGTTGGCCGGCCGGCCCAATGTCGGCAAGTCGACCCTGCTCAATGCCTTGATCGGTTTTCGCCTGTCTATCGTCAGTCCGCGTCCGCAGACCACTCGCCACCGCATCCTCGGCATCGCCACCAGCGACGCCGGGCAGATTCTCTACGTCGATACGCCCGGCCTGCATCGTGGCGCCAAGCGGGCGATGAACCGCAGCCTCAACCGCGCCGTGCATTCCGCATTGAGCGAAGTGGAAGTGGCCGTGCAGGTGATCGAGGCTGGTCGCTGGACGGACGAGGACGAAGCCCTTTACGAGGCGCTGGGCGAACAGAACATCCCGCGCCTCCTTGCCATCAACAAAGTCGATCTCAGCAAGGACAAAGGTACGCTCTTGCCCTTCGTGGCCGAGCTCACCGCCAAGCGTCATTTCGACGCGGTGCATTACGTCAGTGCGCTCAAGCGCAAGGGACTGGACGTGCTCAGCCAGGACATCCTCACGCGCCTACCGGTGCGTGCGCCGATGTTCGGCGAGGACGAAGTCACGGATCGCAGCGAACGCTTCCTTGCGGCGGAAATGGTCCGCGAGCAATTGATGCTACGCCTCAGCCAGGAGCTGCCGTACGCCACCACCGTGGAGATCGAGCAGTTCAACGATCGGGAAGATGGCGTCGCGGAAATCCACGCGGTGATCTGGGTCGAACGCGAAGGCCAGAAAGCCATCGTCATCGGACAGGGCGGCGAACAGCTCAAGGCCATCGGCACGGGCGCGCGCCGCCATATGGAGCGCATGTTCGATCGCAAGGTGTTCCTGCGGTTGTGGGTGAAGGTGCGCGAAGGCTGGGCCGATGACGAATCGATGCTGAAGCAGTTCGGGTACAACGATTGATCCCATCGGCCATGCTCATCGAGCAACAGCCCGCGTACGTCTTGCACTCGCGCCCTTATCGCGAAACGTCACTGTTGATCGAATGCCTCACGCGTGAGCAAGGCCGTCTTGGCGTGGTCGCGCGCGGCGTGCGCAGTCAGCGTGGACGTCTGCAGCGCTCGCAGCTGGAGCCGTTCCAGCCGTTGGTGCTCAACCTGCACATGCGGGGTGAGCTTGCCAGCTTGCGTGGCGCCGAAGTGTCCGCCGCGCCGTTTCGCCTCATCGGCGATGCCAGTCTTGCGGGCCTGTACCTCAATGAGCTGGTGGTGCGGTTGACCGAGCGGCAAGACCCGCATCCGCAGCTCTTTGACGCTTACGCACAAACGCTTGCGCGCATCGCCGAAGGCACCTCGTTGGCGTGGCATTTGCGACGTTTCGAACGCGATTTGCTCGGCACGTTGGGCTATGCCATGCAGCTGGATGTCGAAGCGGACACCGGTGAGCCGCTGCAGCCCGAAGCGCTGTACGCGTATCGGGCCGAACAGGGTGCCGTGCATTGCCGGCCCAACGAGCCTTATGCCGTGCGTGGCAGCGATCTGCTGGCTTTGCACGACGATCGCATGCCCGACGCACAAGGCTTGCATGCCTTGCGCGGCATGATGCGCGAGCTGATTCGCTTCCACCTTGGCGGCGTCGAGCTGCGCGCATGGCGTGTCTTGCGCGGCGCACTGACGCGTCGATGATGGCCTGATAACTCAGGCGAGCGGCAGCGCTTCAATCGTCTCCTGCATCGAGCGCCGGAAATCCACCAGCGGCAGCATCGCGCCCCGATGATCCAGTTTCAGATGCTGCTGCAACGACACAATGTGTTCGGACAGCGACGTCGCGCCACAGAATCCACACGACGAGCGCAATTTATGCAGGCGCGCTTCCAGGTCTTTCGGATCGGAAGCCAGCTCATCCAGCTCCTGGTTGATCGTCAGCAACTCCTGCCGCAGCAAACCGCGCAAGGCCTGCACGACCGCCGGCGTGCCACTGGTATGGAGTGCCTGGCCATCATCCAGCACCGGCACGCTGCGCAGCCCCACGGCGGCCAGCCCCAGCACGCCGCGCAAGTCCGCCAAGGTGCAGGGCTTGAGCAATACGGCGTGAAAGCCGGTTGCAAGCAGTGCCTGCTGCGCCTGGGTATCCAGCTCTGCGCTGCTGGCGACGGCGGGTCGACAGCCTGAGTTCGCCTGCGGATCGTTGCGCAGCCGATTCAGGATATCGACCGCACCGCCACCGGGCATCCGGCAATCGAGCACCAGCAGATCGAATGTCTCATTGCGCGCCAGTGCCACCGCTTCGCTGCCCGACGCCGCGAACACGACGCGCGCGCCGAACTGGCGAAAGGCATCGCCGAGAAAGCAGCGCGTGGGCGCATCGTCGTCGGCCACGAGCAGGTAGGGTTCAACGTCTGCAGCAGTCATCGCATCGTGCGGCGGGTACGGCATAGTCCTGTGTCCGTATCGTTCAGCTTAGTTTGGCAGAATGGCCCCTCATGTTTTCACTCCGCCGCCCGCTTGCCATGTGTGCTCTCTGGACCCTGTTGTGGGCTGCACCCACCTGGGCCGGCACCGTCGTGGTCGCCAAGCGCGTCGATATGCCCGGGGTAAGCTTGCAGGATGTGCGTGCGCAACTCACCCCCGGCGCATCACCCGACACCGTACAGATCAGCCTGCGTGCCGGCAAGGCCGACATACCCGGATTCGGCTGGCGAAAGGTCGGCATTGTGATGGAGGGCAACCTGCACCGTGATGTGCGGATGCGCTGGATGTTCGACGGTACCGTGCAGCTCAGCGGCGCACCCGGCGGTGCGCTGAGCAACGCCGCCATGAACCTGGTCGTCGACGCCTCCGCGAACACGCTGGAGATCAACGCCAGCCAGGGCATCGCGCGCATCGATACGGCATTCCCGCTCGACCAGCCTACGCACGCGCAGGTCAACCTGCGCAATTTCCCTGCCAGCTGGCTACAGGGCTTGCTCGCCGCCATCTGGCCGGCGCATATCGCGGGCGGCAAGCTGGATGCGGATCTCGCGCTTGACGTGCGCGAGGATGGGTTCCAGTCTTCCGGCGACGTCACCTTCGCCGACATCAAATACGCTACCCCCACCGGCACTACCGCGGGCCAAGGTTTGGACGGACACGCGCGTTTCGAGCTGGACGCCACGGCACGGCCCGCCCAGTTGACCTTGAACGGAGGCATTCATAACGGTGAACTGCAGCTTGGTCCGGTGCTAGCCAAATTACCCGCCCATGACGTCGTGCTGGATCTCAATGCCAGCGCCGAGCGCGGCAGCCTGGCCGTCAACCGCTTGCACATGGACGATGCCGACGCATTGCAGCTGAACGGCGCGCTGACCATCGATGCCAAGGGCACTCTGCCGAAGCTCAAGCTGGAGAGCTTCCGGGCGCGTTTCCCCGCAGCCTACGAACGCTACGGCGGGCCGTGGCTGGATAATCTGATCGCACCCGACCTGCAAATCGCCGGGCAGCTCGAGGGGCATGTGGACTATGCAGGCGAGCACCTGCGCAGCTTCGGTTTGCGCACCGAGGCATTGGATGTCGCCGACAGCACGGATCAATGGCAGGCGAGCGGCCTGCACGGCGAGCTGGACTGGTCCGCGCAAAGCGAAAAAGCCGCGACCACCTTGGCGTGGAACCAGCTGGCGCTGCGCCAATTCACCAGCGGCGCGATGCAATCGCGCTGGCGCAGTCATGATGGCGTCTTGAGCCTGCAAGCACCGCTGCAGTTGGCGGCATGGAAAGGCCGCGCCCAGCTGACTCGCTTCGACTGGCGGCTGGATGGCGCGAAAGCAGAGCGCTTCGACCTGGCAGCCAGCGTCTCAGGCGCGGACATGGCGGCAGTCAGTCAAGCGCTCGGGTGGGCGCCGATCCCCGGCACGCTGGACGGCAACGTTTCTTCGATGCACTGGACGGGGGATCGCTATGCACTGGATGGCCAATGGACCATCAAGGCGTTCGGCGGCACCGCCCAAATCGACCACCTCGCCGTACAACTGCCGTTCGGCAACACTCCCGGCCTGAGCGCGGATGTAACGCTGCATCAGATCGACCTGGCACCCTTGGCCGATACCTTCAACTTCGGCGCCATCAGCGGCAAGCTGGATGGCAGCATCGCCGGGTTGCAGCTGATAGGCGGCAGCCCGGTGGCGTTCAAGGCGTCGTTGCTGGCAGAGAACGGTGGCCGCATCAGCTTGCGCGCGGCCAACAATCTTTCGGTCATTACCGGCGGCTCGCCGGCCAGCGGCTTGCAGAGCGCGATGATGAAGCTGTTCAAGAGCGCCAGCTACAAGCGGATGGGCCTCAACGTCGCGTTGCAGAACGGCGTATGCACACTCAGCGGGCTGGATGGCGACGACGGCGGCTATTCGATCGTCGAAGGCAGTGGCCTGCCGTACATGCACGTGACCGGTACCCAGAACCGCATCGAATGGCCGTTGCTGGTCAAGCGCCTCAAGTCGGCCACCCAGGGCGCCGTCGCGGAGCGTTAAGCTCGCCTGCCGCGGTATCATGAACAGCTGGGTGGCCGGCGAGGTCCGCCCTTCTTCCTTTTCCGTTTCCCGCCCGGATCGTGTGCGATCCGGCCTCCCGAGTTTCCCCAAGCATGAACGAGTTTGAAGCCGCCATCACCGATCTGAGTCACGACGGCCGGGGCGTGGCCCGCATCGATGGCAAAACGGTATTCGTCAGCGGCGCGTTGTTGGGCGAGCAGGTGCGCCTGCGCATCCGCAAGCGCCATCGCAATTTCGACGAAGCGGAAACCCTGGAGATCCTCGCCCGTTCGCCGCATCGCGTGGAACCGCGTTGCAGCCATTTCGGCCAATGCGGCGGATGCTCGTTGCAGCACCTGGACGCTGCCGCGCAAATCGAAGCCAAGCAGCGCGTGCTGGTCGACAACTTCGCACGCATCGGCAAAGTGGAACCCGAAAGCTGGCTGTCGCCGCTTACCGACCAAGCCTGGGGTTATCGCCGCAAGGGGCGCTTGTCGGTCCGCGCCGTGGCCAAGAAAGGTCGCGTACTCGTTGGCTTCCGCGAGGAAAACAATCCACGTTTCGTGGCGGACATCCTGCATTGCGACGTGGTGCATCCCGCGCTCGGCCCCAAGATCGGCTTGCTCGGCGAACTGGTCGGCAGCATGGACGCTGCGGCTGATATCGCGCAGATCGAATTCGCAGCCGGCGACGACACCGTTGCCTTGGTGTTCCGCCACTTGCAGCCGTTGAGCGAAAGCGATCGCGCAAAGCTGATCGCGTTCGGGCAGGAGCACGGCTTTGCCATCTACCTGCAGCCCGGCGGCGTCAGCAGCGTGCATCCGCTGTGGCCCGAACATCCGCGCCTGGCGTTCCGCATTCCTGCCGGCGAGGGCGTGCAAGACGTGGAGCTGGAATTCCAGCCGCTCGATTTCGTGCAAGTCAATGCAGGCATGAACCGCCGCATGATGCAGCGAACGGTCGAACTGCTCGATCCGCAACCGCACGATCGCGTGCTGGATCTGTTCTGCGGCCTGGGCAACTTCACCTTGCCGCTGGCCCGTCGCGTTGCCGAAATCACCGGCGTGGAAGGCGAGCATGGCCTGGTGGCGCGTGCCGCCGACAACGCCACGCGCAACGGCTTGAGCAACGCGCGTTTCCACGTCGCCAATCTGTTCGAAGATCAGCGCGGCACCGATTGGGCGCGCAAGCCCTGGGACAAGCTGCTGCTCGATCCGCCCCGCGCCGGCGCGGACAAAGTGTTGGAATACCTGCCGCACAAAGAAACGGCACGCATTGTGTACGTCTCATGTCATCCTGCATCGCTGGCGCGCGATGCGGGCATCCTGGTGAACCAGCATGGTTTCCGTTTGAAGTCAGCCGGCGTGATGGACATGTTTCCGCATACTGCTCATGTTGAATCCATTGCCTTGTTCGAACGCAGGTAAACTTCTTCAATGGGCATCGAAATCGAACGCAAATTCCTGCTCGCCAATGACGATTGGCGCAAGGCAGTCAGTACCAGCAAGCATATTGCGCAGGGGTACCTGGTGGACGTGCGTGCACTGCGCGACGGCACCGCGCGCGCTTCCGTGCGCGTCCGCATCAGCGGCGAGCAGGCCTGGCTCAATATCAAGTCAGTGGAACTGGGTATCGCGCGGGCCGAATACGAATTGCCGCTGGCGCTTGCCGATGCGCAAGCCATGCTGGCGACCATGTGCAACGGCGCGCTGGAAAAAGTTCGCCATCATGTGGAAGTCGAAGGCTGGACGTTCGAGATCGACGAATTTCTCGGCGCCAATCATGGATTGGTCGTGGCCGAACTCGAATTGCCTGAAACGCATGCTGCCTATCCACACCCGGAATGGTTGGGCCGCGAGGTGAGCACACTGGCGCGCTACTACAACGTCAACCTGCTCGAGCATCCATATGGCGAGTGGAGCGCGGATGAGCGCAATGCTCCCGACGTGCAGGCAGGGGAGGGCGACTGATGCTGTTGATCGGTATCGCGGGCACCGCATTGCTACCGCACGAACATGCATGGCTTACCGCGCCGGGCGTGGCTGGTGTGATCCTGTTTTCGCGCAATTACAGCAACCGCGAACAACTGCTGGCATTGGCCGAATCGATTCGCGACATAGCGGGCGAGGATTTCCTGCTCGCGGTCGATCAGGAAGGCGGCCCCGTGCAGCGCTTCCGCACGGATTTCACGCGCCTGCCGCCCTTGCTGAAGATCGGCGAGGTGTATGACCGCGATCCGGCCGAAGCGATCAAGCTGGCAGAAGAACACGCCTGGGTGATGGCGAGCGAACTGCGCGCCAGCGGCATCGATTTCAGCTTCGCGCCGGTGGCCGATCTTGCGCGCGGCAATGCCGCCATCGGCACGCGCGCCTTTCATGCCGATCCCGAGGTCGCCGGGGAACTGATCCACGCCTACGTGCGCGGTATCCACCTCGGCGGCATGGCGGCCGTGCTGAAGCATTTTCCTGGCCATGGTTCGGTCGCCATCGATACGCACAAGGCGCAGGCGATCGATCCGCGTTCGCTGGATGCGATTCGCCAGAACGACCTGCGTCCGTTCCTGGAAGGTTTTTCGGCGCGTGCCGAAGCCGTCATGATGGCGCACGTGGTCTATCCCGCCGTAGATGATCAGCCGGCCGGCTATTCGCGCCGCTGGATTGCAGACATCCTGCGTACTGAGCTGGGCTTCAACGGCGCCGTGATCAGTGATGACATCAGCATGGCCGCGGCCGGCGTTGCCGGTGGCGTGGCCGAACGGGTGCACGCGCATCTGCAGGCGGGCTGCGATCTCGTGCTCGCCTGCTTCCCCAACGTGGTGGAACAAGCCATTGCCGCCATCCCCGCACCGTCTGACATCAGCAGGCAGCGCGTCGCCGCCCTGCGTGGCGCGATCGGTTCCACCTGGGCCAGCCTGCTCGATAATCCGCAGCGCGATCATTTCGTCGCGCGCGTTACCGCATTGAATAGCTAAAGGGCTTTGCTATGAGCACAACCACGACGGTTCCCTCGCTGGCCGAAGCACTCACGCGCTCCGACATACTGTTCGCGCGCCAGGATCTTGAAAGCGTCATCGCCCACCTGGGGCGGGCTGTCGATGCGGCGCTCGATGGCGAGCGCGCAGTGTTTCTCACCGTGATGAATGGCGCGCTGATGTTCGGTGCCCAGCTTGCGTTGTCGGTCCGCACGGATATGGAGTTCGATTACGTCCATGCCACGCGCTACCGCGGCGCCACCTCCGGCAACGATCTGCATTGGCTGCGCGAACCTGCCGTGGCATTGGAAGGGCGTACCGTATTGCTGGTCGATGACATTCTCGACGAAGGGCATACCCTCAAGGCCGTACGCGACGATTGCCTGCGCCGCGGTGCCAGGCGCGTGCTGATCGCCACGCTATGCCGCAAAGTGCACGGCCGTTGCGTGGATGGTATCCAAAGCGATTTCAATGGCGTGGAACTGCCCGACCGCTACGTCTTCGGTTATGGCATGGATTATTACGAGCAAGGCCGTAACCTGCCTGCCATCTACGCGTTGAAAGAATAGCCGCGCACTATCTTTTGGCCGCCATTCCCGCGTAAGCGGGAATCCATTTTTCGATCCCGCCAAAGAGCAAGATGGATTCCCGCTTTCGCGGGAATGACGGCTCCGAGGTGTTAGCGACAGGAAAGCGTGATGTCACAACCCATCGACCTCGCCGTCATCGGCGGCAGCGGCCTGTACCAGTTCCCTGGCCTGGAAAACGCCACGCGGCAAAGCGCGGACACACCTTATGGCCCGGCATCCGGTGATGTCGTGGTGGGCGATTTCGCCGGCCGCCGCATCGCCTTTCTCGCGCGCCACGGCGAAAGCCATACCTTGCCGCCGCACCGGGTGAACTATCGCGCCAACGTATGGGCCTTGCACCACCTGGGCGCGCGCCGGGTCATCGGCGTCAATGCGGTCGGCGGCATTCGCAACGACATGGGGCCGCGCGCCATCGTGGTGCCGGACCAGGTCATCGACTACACCCATGGCCGCTATACGAGTTTCTGCGACGTGGAAGGCGCCGAGGTCAAGCACATCGATTTCAGCGAGCCGTATACCGCTTCCTTGCGCACTGCGCTGATCGACGCAGCAAAGCGGGCAGGGATCGCGGCGATCGATGGCGGCTGCTATGGCGCCACCCAGGGACCGCGCCTGGAAACCCGTGCGGAGATCGCGCGCATGAAGCGCGACGGCTGCGATCTGGTCGGCATGACCGGCATGCCGGAAGCGGCCTTGGCGCGCGAACTGGAACTGGATTACGCATGCCTGGCGCTGGTCGCCAACTTCGCCGCCGGTTGCGGCGACGAGGCGGAAATCAGCATCGAGGAAATCTTTGCGCACCTGGCGGCAGCGACGGCGGCCGTGCCCCCCATTCTTGCCGAACTGCTCAAAAGCTGATCATTCCAGCCGGGCCAAGCCGCACTGCATATTGCGCTTTGCCTGAAAACATGAGGATACTTCGCCTGTGCCAGGGGCGGCGGACCTAGGGGTAGAGGTGGTTCTCGCGGAGACTTGGTGCATCCAGTCCTTAGATTCAGAGGTTCACGCAAATGCGTTTCGGTACGGTCAAATGGTTCAATGATGCCAAGGGTTTCGGCTTTATCGCGCCCGAGGACGGTGGGGAGGACGTGTTTGTCCATTTCTCGGCGATCAACTCCAAGGGCTTCCGCAGCCTGCAAGAAGGTCAGCGCGTGAAGTTCGAAGTGACCACGGGCCCGAAGGGTGCCCAGGCGTCCGGCGTCGAAATCGCGTAGTCATCCGTCATTGTTACCATGCTTCAACGAGAAAACCCTGCTAGCGGCAGGGTTTTCTTTTTTGAATGATTATTTAAATCGATAGAAATAGTTATCCCTAAATCGCGAGCCGCGTAGGCTGGGATGAAATCCCAGCATCAAGAGCCGCATCAAAGCCGGCGCACCCGCTCAAGCCACAAACTGCAGGCGCGCCAGCTCCGCATAAAGTCCGCCTTCCGCCAGCAGGCTTTCGTGGGTGCCTTGCGCCACGATGCGTCCGCCATCCATCACTACGATCCGATCCGCGCGTTGCACGGTGGCCAGGCGGTGGGCGATCACCAGGGTGGTGCGGCCCTTTTCCAGTCGCTCCAGGGCTTGCTGGATCGCCGCCTCCGATTGCGCATCCAGCGCCGAGGTCGCCTCATCCAGCAACAGCAGCGGCGCGTTGCGCAGAATCGCACGCGCAATCGCAATGCGCTGGCGCTGGCCGCCGGATAGTCGCACCCCGCGCTCGCCCAGCTCAGCCTCATAACCATCGGGCAGCATTTGGATGAAGTCGTGCGCTTCGGCGGCGCGGGCCGCGGCGCGGACTTCCTCGTCGCTGGCATCCTGGCGGCCGAAGCGGATGTTGTTGGCCGTGGTGCCGCCGAAGATCACCGTTTCTTGCGGCACCAGGGCAATTGCGCCGCGCAGCTCGGGCAAGGCCATGGCGCGCAGGTCGATACCATCGAAGCAAATGCGCCCGCGCTGCGGATCGTAGAAGCGCAGCAGCAGTGCAAATACCGTGCTCTTGCCGGCGCCCGAGGGACCTACCAGCGCCACCGTTTCACCGGGGCGGATATCCAGGTTGAACTGATGCAGCGCCGGCGCGTCCGGGCGGGTGGGGTAGTGGAACTCCACATCCTCAAAACGCAAGGCGCCGAGTACCGGTTGCGGCAAGGTTTGCGGATGCGGCGGGTCGGCAATCGTCGGTTCCTCGTTGAACAGTTCGCCGATACGTTCCATCGCGCCGGCCGCGCGCAGCACGTCGCCCCACACGTCGGAAAGGCCCATCATCGATCCGCCGGAGAGCATCGCGTACACCACGAACTGCGCCAGCACGCCGGCATCCAGGCTGCCATCCAGCACGTCGCGCGCACCCACCCACAGCACCAGTGTGATCGCGCCGAAGAACAGCACGATCACTGCCGCGGTCAGCAATGTGCGCATGCCGATCCGTTCGCGCGCCGTCGCCAGCGCGCGCATGATGGCGTTGCCATAGCGATCACTCTCGATGCCTTCGCGCGCATATGCCTTTACCGCGGTGGCGGCATTGAGCGTTTCATTGGCGATGGCGGCAGTGTCGGCGAGGCGATCCTGGCTGGCGCGCGAAAGCTTCTGCACGCGGCGCCCGAAAATCAGGATCGGCAGCACCACCGCCGGAATCACCAGCGCGGTAAGGCCGGCCAGGTGCGGGCTGGTCCAGATCATCGCCGCCGTTGCGCCGATCAGCATCACTGCGCTGCGCAGCGCCACCGAAATGCCGGAGCCCACCAAGGCCTGTACCACTTCCGTATCGGTGCCCAGGCGCGAAATAAGTTCGCCCACGCGATTGCGTTCGAAGAAGCTCACGTCCAGCCGAATCACGTGCGCGTACAGCTTGGCGCGCAACGCAGCGAGCGTGCGTTCGCCCAGGAGCGAGATGCAATAGAAGCGCGCCGCCGTGGCAAACGCCATCACCAGGGCCACCACGAACAATCCAAGGAAGCTGGCATTGATCGCCGTGAGGCTGGAGTTGCGAAAGCCATGGTCGATCATGTGCCGCACCGCCATCGGCAGCACCAGCGTAGAGCCGGAAGAAATGGCCAGGAACGCCAGCCAGCCCACCGCCAACATGCGATGGGGTTTCACGAACGGCCAGAGCAACTTCAGGGAACCGATACGGCGACGGGGCTTGGGATCGTTCGCGGGCGTCGAGCTCATGAGGTTCGCCGTGAGGGAGATGGAGAATCAGATAAGGGTGGCCGGAGGTGATTCAATGATCGTTCCGCGCGCCGCGCGTGATGGCGGCGAGGCAGGTGCGGGCTACCCCTCAAGCGCATACCCCTCGCTCCGTCCACGGCTGATATCGACGATACGCGCCCTGGCCTCATGCACCCGTGCGGCGGGAAGACGCATCCGCAACGTTACCCCACCGGCCTCGAAGCTTTCCTGCTCGATCTCCACGCCAAGCTCTTTCAGCCGCGCTTTCATCAGCGCCAGCTCGGCAAACTCGCAGTGCAGACCCAGCCGCGCCAACGCCACGATAGGCGTCCGCTCGGCCAGCCGCAGGCATTCGGCCGCCGTGCCGCCATAGGCCCGCGCCAGGCCGCCAGCGCCCAGCTTGATGCCGCCGTACCAGCGCGTCACCACCACCACCGCACGATCGATACCCTGGCCCTCGATCGCCTGCAGGATCGGGCGCCCGGCGGTGCCGCCCGGCTCGCCGTCGTCGTTGAACCGGTAGTCCTGGCCGATACGGTACGCCCAGCAATTGTGCGTGGCGGACGCATCGCTCACCTGCTGCACATAGGCCAATGCCTGCTGCGGTGTTTCCACCGGAGCGGCCCGGGCGAGGAAGCGGCTTTTGCGAATGTCTTCGCTGTGCTGGAACGGCGCAACGAGGGTGTGCAGTATCGACGTCATGCTGCGCAGAGTAGGGGAAGCGCGTTCTGCGGTCACATGGCGCTTGCATTAGGCTTACGCTTTTTCGACCGGGATGGCTCGCATGTTGCTGCTGTTGCTACTGCTTTGCGTGCTGGGTTTGGTGGCAAATCGTTTTTGCCGCCGCCGTGCTGGATGGGTGTGCTACGGCCTGGCACTGGTCTTGTTCGCAGCCAGCGCTTGCGGTCCCGTGCCCATGTGGCTGGCCATGCATCTGCAAGCGCCTTATGCCGGCCATCCAACCGTCACCTGGGCGCCGCGCAATGCCATCGTGGTGTTGGGCGCAGGCAACACGCTGATTTTCGCCACCGGCGAAGTGATCCCACCCGTGACTGCGGGCAACCGGCTGGTCGAAAGCTACGCGCTATATCGCGAATGCAAGCGGACCGGCAACGATTGCAAGCTGATCGTCAGCGGCGGCGATGGATCCCATGTCGGCAAGAGCGAAGCGGCAGTGTATGGCGATACCTTGCTGCGCATGGGCGTGAACCGCGACGACCTCATGCTTGAGTCGCGCAGCCTGAATACCTGGCAGAACGCCCAATTCGTGCAACCCATGCTCAAGGCCTATGCACCACAGCGCATAGTGCTGGTGACGTCGGCGATGCACATGCGTCGCGCGCAAAAGGCGTTCGAGCACTTCGGCATCGATGCCTTGCCAGTGCGCGGCGATTACGTTGGCTTGTGGTACTCATGGCTCCCCAACAGCCAGAGCATGGCGCTGACTGACAGATGCTTGCATGAATACGCCGGCGTGCTGGTATACGACATCTACAATGCCATGGGCTGGAATCCGCCCGCGTACAGGCATGCTGCGCGCTGATGCACCGTCGATGACGCGCCTGCGGTCATAGAAAGCTTGCGTTACGCTTGTTTCTTTCGACAAGGAAAACTTGCATGTTGCTGCTGTTGTTGCTGCTTTGCCTGATGGGTTATGTGGTAGGCCGCTTTCGTCGTGACCGTGGCGGATGGGTGTTCTACGGACTGGCATTCGTGCTGTTCGTGGTCAGCGCCTGCGGTTTCTTGCCGGCGTGGCTGCTCACGCACCTGCAAGCGCCGTATGCCACCCGGCCCAAGGTGACCTGGGCGCAGCGCAACGCCATCGTCGTGCTGGGCGTGGGCACCTCGCGCGTGGCGGCCACCGGCGAGGTAGGCCCGATGATCTTCGCCGGCAACCGGCTGATCGAAAGCTACAAGCTGTACCACGCCTGCAAGCAAAGTGGCAGCGAGTGCAAGGTGATCGTGAGCGGCGGTGACCCTTTGCACTACGGCAGGGCGGAAGCGGAGGTTTACGGCGATGCGCTCGTGGACATGGGCGTGGACCGCAATGACCTCCTGCTAGAAGCGAATAGCCTGAATACCTGGCAGAACGCGCAGTTCGTGCGGCCGATGATCAAGGCATACATGCCCCAGCGCATCGTGCTGGTGACCTCGGCCGTACATATGCGCCGTGCGCAGACATACTTCGAGCACTTCGGCATGGATGCCTTGCTGGTGCGCGGCGATTACGTCAATGCACGTCCGACGTGGTTGCCCAATGGCTGGAACATGGCGCTTACCGACATGGCCTTGCATGAATATGTGGGCGTGCTGACGTTTCACATTTACAACTTGATGGGTTGGAATGCGCCGCCGAGCCGATACGGCGCAGCTTGACGTGCAGCTAAGGTGGTGGGTCTGCTCCGCATCAGTGCTTGTCTATTGATAACGAGTTTGAGGCGGCTTCAAAATCGAGCATCGCGATCAATCGTTCCCTCCCCTGCAGGCAGGGGAGGGAACTGCTTGGCTGCGGTTTGTGATTCACGCTGACTTCTTCAGCGACGCCATATCAATCACGAACCGATAACGCACATCGCTATTGAGCATGCGCCCGTAAGCCGTGTTGATGTCCTGGATGTCGATCATCTCCACGTCCGAGACAATGCCGTGCTTGGCGCAGAAATCCAACATTTCCTGTGTTTCCGCAATGCCGCCGATCAGCGAGCCCGCCAGCGAACGGCGGCCGAAGATCAGGCTGCCGGCGTGCACCGGAGGATTCACCGGTTCCACCAGGCCCACCAGCACGTGCACGCCATCGATCTTCAGCGTGGCGAGATATGGATTGAGATCGTGCTGGTGCGGCACCGTGTCGAGAATGAAATCGAAGTGGCCGGCGACCGCCGCCATCTGCTTCTCATCGGTAGACAGCACTACGTGATTGGCGCCCAGCCGGCGCGCTTCGGCTTCCTTGCCGGGCGAACGGGTGAACAGCGTGACGTCCGCACCCAATGCCTTGGCGAACTTCAGGCCCATATGGCCCAGGCCGCCGAGGCCCACGATGGCCACCTTGTGGCCCTTGCCGATCTTCCAGTGGTGCAGCGGCGACCAGGTGGTGATGCCGGCGCACAGCAGCGGCGCGGCAGCTTTCGGGTCCACGCCTTCCGGTATGCGCAGCACGAATTTGTCGCTCACCACGATGCGCTCGGAGTAGCCGCCGTAGGTCATCATGCCGTCGCGACGGTCGCGGCTGTTGTAGGTGAAGGTGGGCATCTCCTTGCAGTACTGCTCCAGGCCTTGTTCGCAAGCCGCGCAATGCTGGCAGGAATCCACCATGCAGCCCACGCCCACCAGGTCACCTGGCTTGAAGCCGCTGACCTGTGCGCCCACCGAGGCCACGCGGCCAATGATTTCGTGACCGGGCACCACCGGATACTGGGAGCCACCCCATTCATTGCGGGCCGTGTGGATGTCGGAATGACAGACGCCGCAATACAGAATGTCGACCACTACGTCGTCCGCGCGCGGATCGCGCCGGTCGAACTGATGGGGTGCCAGCGCGGTAGTGGCGGATTGCGCGGCGTAGCCGCGGATGCTCAGGGCCATGCGGTTCTCCAGGGACATGAAAACGAAGGAAGGCCGCAAAGTATGCGCAGCGCAGCAAAAGCGAAGTAGCCGAATCCTGCTAGATGCTTGCTTGATCCTGCAAATTCACCCCTGAACACTCGCTTTGATATGCAGTAACAGGCAAGCTTCACGCGTTCCAGGTAGGCGGTATTCCGCATGAACACTCAGCTCAAACCGATCGAGATGCCTTCCCGCCTCGAGCAGGATCGCGAGGAATTGACAGCCATTGTTGAACGATACGCCCAGGCGGAAGGCGTCACCCAGACAGCCTGGCCGGCCCTGTCGTTCTTCCGCGCCGATGCTCCCAGCGACCGCAGCTGTGCCATGTACGAACCGTGCCTGGGGTTGCTGCTCCAGGGCAACAAGCACGTGCTGGTGGGCGATGAACGGCTGGAGCAGGAATATGGCTACTACCTGATCAACTCCATCGATGTCCCAGTCACCGCCCAGGTGGTGCGTGCCTCGCCGCAGCAGCCCTGCCTGTGCATCACCTTGCGCCTTGACCCCGTGCGCATCGGCGAATGGCTGTCGGAAGTAAAACTGGCCAAGCCGGCGACTGCCACCGCGCGTGGCATTGCCCTGAGCCCGATCAGCGCCGAGGTGCTCGACCCGCTGCTGCGCCTGGTGCGCTTGCTCGATTCAGCCCACGACCTGTCGTTGCTGGCGCCGTTGATCGAACGCGAACTGCTTTACCGATTGCTTACCGGCGAGCAAGGCGTGCGCCTCGCTCAGATCGCCATGGCCGGCGGTCAGGGCCAGCAGATCGCTCGCGCCATCCAGTGGCTGCGAGTGCATTACAACAAGCCGCTGCGCATCGCCGAACTGGCCAGCATGGTGAACATGAGCCCCTCGTCGCTGCATCACCACTTCCGCCAGATCACCGCGATGAGCCCCTTGCAATACCAGAAAGTGTTGCGCCTGCATGAGGCCCGCCGCTTGCTGCTGACCGAAGGTTGCGACGTGGCCACCGCGGCGCATCGCGTCGGTTATGAAAGTCCCTCACAGTTCAGCCGTGAATACAGCCGGCAGCATGGCGCGCCACCGTTGCGCGATGTGATGCGGTTGCGCGCGATGGGCGCGCCATGCGTGGAGCTTGAGGCTTCCGCGTAACCCCTATCTCGTCATTCCAGCGCAAGCTCACTGCTGTCCGGCATGCGTTTTGCGAATCCATGGCGACATGATGGATCACAAGCACTTAGCGTCGTCTGCCGATGCCGCGGCTCGAAAAGCGCTAGAAGCTCTATGGCCGTCATTCGCTTTCGCGGGATGACGGCCGTGGGGATTGCCTGCGAAGCAGCGCAAAATACGTACCGGACAGCAGTGATTCGCTGGAATGACGTCGTTTTAGCTTTCCGCAAGGACGACGGAAAATTTCCCCGGGGCAGCAATGGGCGTTCGCCGGAATGACGACGTCGGAATGATGCGGGTCATGTCTCCCGCATCACCATTAACCGAATCTCGGTCATGTCCTCGATCGCATAGCGCACGCCCTCGCGTCCCACGCCAGACAGCTTCACACCGCCATAAGGCATGTTGTCCACGCGGAAGCTCGGCACGTCGTTGACGATCACGCCGCCTTGTTCCAGCTCATCCCACGCGCGCATGCCGTTGGAAAGGCTGTTGGTAAAGATGCCGGCCTGCAGACCGTAATCGGAGTCGTTGACCATCGCGAACGCCTCGTCGATGTGTTCGAACGGCACCAGCAGCACGAATGGCCCGAATACTTCCATGCGATTGACCTTGGCATCCTTCGGCACGTTTTCCATCACCGTGGCTTCCAGCATGTTGCCCTTGCGCTTGCCACCGCAGAGAATCTTGGCGCCGGCCTGCTGCGCTTCGTTGATCCAGCCTTCCAGTCGTGTTGCTGCCGCTTCATCGATCATTGGGCCGAGGAACACGCTCTTGTCCTTCGGATCGCCGGCCTTTAGCTGTTTCACGGCGGCAACCAGGCGTTGCTTCAGTTCCTCATAGAGCGATGCATGCGCATAGATGCGCTGCACGCTGATGCAGCTCTGGCCGGATTGATAGAACGCACCAAAGATCAGTCGCTCGATCACCCTGTCCAGGTGCGCGTGCTGATCGGCATCCACGATGCACGCGGCATTGCCGCCCAATTCCAAGGTCACCTTCTTGTGGCCGGCGCGTGCTTTCAGATCCCAGCCGATCTGTCCGCCGGTGAAGGACAGCAGCTTCAGCCGCTCGTCTTCCACCAGCGGCGCCGAGTGCTTGCCGTCCAGCGTCAACACGGAAAAGGCGCCTTTGGGCAGATCGGTTTCTGCCAGCACCTGCCCGATGATCAGTGCGCCGACAGGTGTTTTTTCCGAAGGTTTCAGCACGAACGGGCAGCCGGCGGCGATCGCCGGCGCCACCTTGTGCGCCACCAGGTTCAACGGAAAATTGAACGGTGTGATGAACGACACCGGCCCCAGCGGCACGCGGCGGGTAAACCCGTGGTAGCCATCCAGGCGTCCGGCCAGTTCCAGGTTCAAGGTTTCGCCATTCGCGCGTACGGCTTCGTCGGCGGCGATGCGGAAGGTTTCGATGAGGCGCGTCACTTCGCCGGCGGCATCCTTGATCGGCTTGCCGGCCTCGATGCACAGCGCCATGGCGAGTTCGTCGTAACGTTCCTGAAAACGCTTCACGCAATGCTGCAAGACGGCCTGGCGCGCCCAGGGTTTGAAGCGTTTCATGGGGCCAGCCGCTTGCACGGCCGCGCGAATGGCTTCTTCCGTGGCTTGCGCATCCGGCACGGCCACGCGCGTGGCGACCTCGCCGCTGAACTTGTCGTATACCTCCATCATCGCGGAGGAGGTGCGCGGCTCGTTGGCCAGGTAATAGGGATAGGTTTTATCGAGCATGCTCATTCCTTCACCGCGGCGCTCAGGCTGCGGATTTCTTCGTCCAGCACACGATGGTTGTCGGAATAGTCGATTGCAAGGTCAATCAAGTGCACGCCGCCTTCGTCGAAGGCGCGTTGCAGGGTAGGGAGAAATTCATCCGCGCTTTGCGGACGGTGCCCATGCGCACCATGCGCTTGGGCAAAACGCACGAAGTCCGGATTGCTGAACTGCATGCCGTAATCGGCATAGCCCATCTCCGCCTGCTTCCAGCGGATCATGCCGTAGGCGTCGTCGCGCAATAGCAAGATCACCAGGTCCAGCTTCAAGCGCACCGCGGTTTCCAGCTCCTGCGCGTTCATCATGAAACCGCCGTCGCCGCAGATCGCCAGTACCTTGCGCTCCGGGTACACCATCTTCGCCGCCATCGCCGAGGGCAGCCCTGCACCCATGGTGGCGAGCGCGTTGTCGAGCAGCACCGTGTTGGGCTGGCGCGCCTTGTAGTAGCGCGCATACCACAGCTTGTACATGCCGTTGTCCAGGCACAGGATGCCGTCGTCCGGCATATAGCGGCGCGTGTCGGCGACGATGCGCACGGGGTGCATCGGGAAGCGTGCTTCATCGGCGTACTGGCCAAGCTGATGCCGGAACGCTTCGCGCACCTTGTTGAAATACTGGAAATCCCAGTGCTCCTGCACACTCAGCGCATCGGTCAGGCGTTCCACCGTGTGCGCGATATCGCCCACGACCTCGATCTGCGGGAAATACACCGTATCCACTTCGGCCGAGGAGAAATTGATGTGGATCACTGTGCGCCGCCCGCGCTGCATGAAGAACGGCGGCTTCTCCACCACGTCGTGGCCGACGTTGATGATCACGTCCGCCGCATCGATCGCGCGATGCACGAAATCGCCATCCGATAGCGCCGCATTGCCCAGCCATAGCGGATGATCCTCATCCACCACGCCCTTGCCCATCTGCGTGGTGAAGAAGGGAATGCCGAGCTTGTCGATAAAGGCGCGCAGGGCCACCGCCGTGCGCTGGCGATTGGCGGCGGCGCCGATCATCAGGATGGGATGCCTGGCGAGGCTGATCGCTTCGGCCGCCTGCACCAGCGCGGCATCGTCAGGTGAGGGCCGGCGCGCGTACTCAGTGGGCAGCAGGATGTATTCGTCCACTTCGTCGCGGGCTATATCTTCCGGCAATTCCAGATGTACGGCGCCGGGGCGTTCTTCCTCCGCACGGCGGAATGCTTCGCGGATGCGCGCCGGAATCGTTGCCGCCGATACCAGCTGGCGCGTGTACTTGGTGAGCGGCTGCATCATGTCCACCACGTCCACCAGCTGGAACAAGCCCTGCTTGTGGGTGCGGATCGGCTTTTGCCCGGTAATCATCAGCATCGGCATGGCGCCGAGCTGGGCATAGGCGGCGGCCGTCACCAGGTTGGTGGCGCCAGGGCCCAAGGTGGATAGCGCCACGCCCGCTTCACCGGTCAGCCGGCCCCAGGTGGCTGCCATGAAACCGGCTGCCTGTTCGTGGCGGGTCACGATCAGCTTGATCGACGATTCCCTCAACGCCTCCACCAGGTCGAGGTTTTCCTCGCCCGGCACGCCGAAGATGCGGGTCACCCCTTCGGCTTCCAACGCTTTGACAAACAAGGCCGCGGCCTTCATGCATCGTCTCCAGGAAAGATAGCGCTGCTATTTGTACTCCGATGTTCGATTCGTGCGGGAATGCGTTTGAGTCGCGTGAAGAATGGATGGCCGGCCAACCATCGTAGGTTGGGGTGAGCGAACGCGAACCCCAACATCGCGGGGTCCTTGCAAGCTGGCCAGAAACTCTCGCTCGTCATTCCAGCGAAAGCTGGAATCCAGCGACTTTGGCGCCAAAAAAAGCACTGGATTCCAGCCTTCGCTGGAATGACGAAGAGGGGATATCACCGGATACGTGCATGCCATGTTGGGGTTCGGCTGCGACTCACCCCAACCTACGCGGTGATGGTCTGGCATGACGGCATGTGGATGATGCGGCTATTTCTTGCTGACCCGCAACGCCAACTCGCCATCCGCCAGCTTCGCCCGCAACGGCGTATCCACCGCTACGTTCTGCGCCGACCGCAATACCTTGCCTTCTTCATCGAACAAGATCGCATAGCCGCGCTCCAGCGTCGCCAGCGGGCTCACCGCGTGCATCGCGCGCGCAATCTGCTGCACATTCAGGCGCTCGCGTTGCAGCTTGTGTTGCGTCATATGGCGCAGTTGCAGCGCATGCTGTTCGAGCCGCTGGCGTAACAGCGCGACGCGTTGGCGCGGATGTTGCGCCAACAGCCGCGCATGCACGCGATCCAGCCGAATGGTTTTCCGCGTGAGCTGCGCCTGCCGGCAGGCAAGCAGGCGACGCTGCAATTGCTGCAACCGTTGCCGATCGCGGGCCAACCGCGCCTGCGGGCGTTGTGCCTGCAAGCGCGCCAGCAGGTGGTCGAGCCGTTGAATGCGGGTGTGCAAACGCCGCTCGTGGATGGCGACCGTACGCTGATGCAGCTGTTCGACATGACGGCGCAGCGCGAGGATGTCCGGCACCAGCAGCTCCGCCGCCGCGGAGGGTGTCGGTGCACGCAGGTCGGCGACAAAATCGGAAATACTGAAGTCGATTTCATGCCCCACCGCACTGACCACCGGCACGGTGCTGGCATGCACCGCGCGCGCCACCTGTTCGTCGTTGAACGCCCACAGGTCTTCCAGCGAACCACCGCCGCGCGTGAGCAGCAGCACGTCGTAGCGCCCGCAGGCCGATGCCTTGCGCACCATGGACACGATCGCCGGCGGCGCTTCGCGCCCTTGCACCGGCACGGGCAATACGTCTACTTCCACCAGCGGCCAACGCCGCGACATCACGCTCAATACATCGCGAATGGCGGCACCGGTCGCAGAAGTGATCACGCCGATACGGCGTGCAAAGCGGGGCAGGGGACGCTTGCGTTCCTGTGCAAACAGGCCTTCCGCATCCAGTTGCGCCTTCAGCCGCTCGAACTCGCGCTGCAACGCACCTTCGCCGGCCGGCTCCATATGCTCCACCACCAGCTGGAATTCGCCGCGCGGCTCATACAACCCCACGCGCGCGCGGCACAGCACGTGCACGCCGTCTGCCGGCCGGAAGCGCAACCCCATGCTCTTGGTCTTGAACATGGCGCAGCGCACCTGCGCCAGGCTGTCTTTCAACGTGAAATAGAGATGGCCGGACGCCGGGCGCGCCACGTTGGACAATTCACCTTCGATCCATACCAACGGCAAGGCATCTTCCAGCAAACCGCGTACCAGCCGGTTGAGCGTGCTGGGTGTAAGGACGTGTCGGGTCGGCTTGCCGCCGGCACCTTCGGTGAAATCGTCGGGCGCGTGCATGGACGCGGGAGACTAGCACGAATGGCGCTGACAGCATCGTGTGAAGATGCAAAGCGACATGACGTTGCACTGACCGGACCCACGGCCGGCCAGTGCAAGGATGTAGCGAGGCTTACGACCCGCTGCAAGAGGCTAGCGGAATGGCGATCGGGAAGATCTGATTCAAATTGATGGCCACTGAGCTGCCACAGGCAAGATTCGCGTTAAGCAGGCCGAGCACGGACGCACTGGCGCTGATGTTGGCAGCATTGATCAGAAGGCTTGGTAGCGGCGCGTCAGTCACGCTCACGGAGCCCGTGCCACCATGCGTCGCAAGTTGCGCCAGGCCGATGCCGAGCACGCTCGCGCTAACGTTGATATTGCCGCTGGGTGTGGTGAGCGTAAGCGGCGATGAGGTCAACGAGAAAGAACTGCCCTGCAAGGAGGCCTTGACGCTCGACAGTGCATTGCTGACGGAAAGCGTGTCCGATCCGCCTCCACTGCCGATGATCGATCCATTGTTCGCATCAATGTTGACGATGGAGAAGACCAGGGCATTGGATACGGTGGTGCCGCCGATCGTAAAGATGCCGCTGCAGTTCGCGGCAATGGCGACGTATAGGCCACCGCTGTTGCTGATCGGGTTGGGTGATTGGCAATTCAACGCGACGCTGCCGGACGGCGTTGTGCCGTTGCAGCCGAGGGCGTAGCCATTGCCGTTGGTGCCCGCCTGGCACTCAAGGATAACGGGGCTGTTCGTTTGCGCGTGGACCGGCCCTGCACTCAGGAATGTAGTTGCTACCGTCAGAGCCGCCATGGCCAACATGCTGGTCACACTGGTCGCGTTGAATGTGAAGACAGACGTACGCTTCATAAGTGCCTCCTCGCTACGACGTAAGACAGCGTTAGGTGGCCGGGCACCATCGGCGGGTGCAACGCGCTTCGCAAGGTCGCCTGACTATCCCCGGGCGGATCGAGCAGACGCAGTGGATCGCATGTCGAAAGGATGCCTGTCTGCTCGGCTGGACTCTAGTCACGAGCAACGAAAGGTTTCGTGTAGGCACTGCGAGGAAAAGCAGCACGCAATCCGTCCCCGTTTCTCTCTGTGATCGTCGTCACCGCTGGCTGGGATTCCATCGCAGCCGACGGCACCATCACATGTCGTCGTATTCGCGCATTTCGCGCAGGCGTCGTGCATGCCGCTTGCGCCATCGCCATGCGCGAACCCCGGTATTGATCGCAAACCACGCGGCGATGACCGCCAGCGGCCAGGCGATCACGGCAGGCCAGAGCACGGCGATAACCGTGAGCGCGGCGAACAGCAATGTGACGCTCAGCAGTGTGCCGGTTTCGGTATCGCCCAGCACGCGGCGATCGGTCAGTGCCGCACCCATGGTGTTGGCAATGCGCAGCGCGCCTGCCGCGGCACGGCTGGAACTCCCGCCCACGTGGCGTGGCTGCGGTGGACGTGCTTCGCTGCTGCGCACGCGTTCGCCGCGCCGATAACGCCGCCGCGCCAGCACGATCTCGGTGGCGTTCTCCAGATCCTTTTCGTATTGCGCTGCAAGTTGCGAGGCAAAGCCGGCATCTTCGATCGCCACGTCGATCTCGCGGTTGTTCAACCAGCTGGCGAGATTGAGATTGGAAGAACCCACGCGCGCCCATTGGGCATCCGCCACCGCCGTCTTGGCATGCAGCATCGAACCATTCCACTCGAACACGCGAATGCCGGCTTTCAACAATGGCCGGTAGCCCGAGCGCGACAGGCTGGCTACCAGCGGAATATCGCTGCTGCCCGGTACCAGCAGTCGTACATCCACACCATCGCGCGCGGCGGCGGACAAGGCTTGAACATAGGGCGCCACGCCCACGAAATACGCATCGGTCAGCCACAGGCTATGGCGCGCCATCGCAGCGATCAGCTGGTCCAGCCGGTACATGCCCGCGGTGGCCGGCTGGGTGGCGATCACGCGCAGCGCCACGTTGCCGATTTCCGTGTCGGCAGGGACGGGTGCATAGATGGGATGCGCACCGCCGGCGGCGATCCAGCTATCGGCAAACGCCGCTTCCAGCTCCAGCACCGCGGGCCCGCGCAAGGCCAGGCCGGTATCGCGCCATGGCGGTACGTGACGCGACGGATCGCCCAGCCATTTCCCACTGATGCAGACACCGGACAGGAACCCCACGCGCCCGTCCACCACCAATTGCTTGCGATGATCGCGGCTCATCCAGCCGAGGGCTTGCCCGAACTGCGGCGGGTTGAATACGCGCACTTCACCACCGGCCTCGCGCAACGGTTTCCAGAAAGCCGAACCGGACTGGCCCAGGCAACCCAGCCAATCCACGATGACAGCAACCTGCACGCCGCTGCGTGCGCGTTCCGCCAGGGCATCCCGAAAGGCGCGCCCGACCTCGTCGTCGCGAACGATGTAGTTCTCCAGCAGCACCCGCTGCTGCGCGCCGCGGATGGCTGCAAGCCAGGCCCCGAAATGCTGCTCGGCATCGATCAGCAATTCCACCTTGTTGCCGCCCAGCAGCGGCGCGCCGGCAGCACGGCTCAACGCTTGTTCGGCGAGCAGGCGATGGGGAGGGGGCGAGGTAGGCATGCGGGAAGTATAGGGATGTAAGTTGGAGTGCAAACCCGCGTGGCGTTTACAAAAGCGCGTGAAGCGTATTGCTCGCTACGAACAACGCCCTCCCCGGTGACAGCGGGGGAGGGGATTGCACCTCTCACAGCGGAGGGTCGACGCCAATCAGGTGCAAGCAGAGGGGGGCTTCGCACTGAAGCATGCCCCACGCTTCCTTTTCGACGCTTTCTGGCATGATCGCGCCATGTTGCCAGAGCAGCGTTTTACGGATACCGATGCCTGCGCGCGCTTTATCGTCGAGCGGCTGGGGGCTGACCTGCGCGTCGCGGCGCCGCTGGGTCTGGGCAAACCGCATGGCCTGCTCAATACCTTGTACGGCCTGATGCAGGCCGATACCTGGCGCTCCATGACCTTGTACACCGCCTTGTCGCTGGTGCGGCCGCGCGCGAAGAGCAAGCTGGAAGCACGTTTCCTGGATCCCTTCGTGGAGCGCCACTTCGGCGCCGGCTATCTCGATCCGCAATACGCCATCGACCAGATGCAAGGCCAGTTGCCGCCCAATGTGGCGGTGCACGAGTTCTACATGCAATCGGGTGCATTGCTGCACTCGGCCAGTGCGCAGCGCCACTACATCAGCCAGAACTACACCCATGTCGCGCGCGACCTGGTCGTGCAGGACATCAACCTGCTGGTGCAGCTGGTTGCACGGCGCGAAACGCCCGCCGGCGTGCATTACAGCCTGTCCTGCAATCCGGACCTGACGCTGGATTTTCTCGATCGCCTCAAGGCGGCCGGCAAGGCGCGGCCATTGTGTGTGGCGGTAGTGCATCCATCCTTGCCCTACATCACCGGCGCGGCGGAGGTCCCGCAGAATTTCTTCGATGTCGAACTCGCTCCCGTAGCCTCGCCACCGCTGTTCGCACTACCCAGAATGCCAGTGGATGCAAGCGAATATGCGCTGGGCTTGCATGCCAGCGCATTGGTGAAAGATGGCGGTTGCCTGCAGATCGGTATCGGCGCTTTGTCGGACGCCTTGGTGAAAGGATTGTTGCTGCGGCATCAGGACAACACCGCCTGGCGAAAAATGCTGGTGGCGCTCGATCCACACGGTGCGACGCATCGACTGGCCGAACGCTTCGGCGGCCTGGGTGTTTTCAAGACCGGCCTGTACGGCTGCAGCGAAATGGTGCTGGATGGCTTCATGCATCTGGCCAAGGGCGGCATCCTCAAGCGGCGCAGCTGGGACAATCTTGCGCTGGAGCGCGCTGCGGCCGGTGGACGCCTGCCGGACGACGTCCCCGGCGGCCATTACCTGCGCGGTGCATTCTTTCTTGGCACACGCGACCTCTACGAATGGCTGGATACCACTGTGGGCAGTGACGTCGATGCGATCGACATGTGCCCGGTTTCCAACGTCAACCAGCTGTATGGGGACCACCAGTCCCTGGCCATGCTGCAGCGTCGCGGTGCGCGTTTCTTCAACACCTGCATGATATCGACCGTGCTCGGCGCGGCGGCTTCCGAAACGCTGGAGGACGGCCACGTGGTCAGCGGCGTCGGCGGCCAGTACAACTTCGTCGCAATGGCGCACGAACTGCCCGATGGCCGTTCCGTACTGCTCCAGCGCGCCACGCGGTACGGGCGCAACGGTGTGGAAACCAATATTCGCTGGCATTACGGCCAGAACACCATCCCACGGCATCTGCGCGACATCGTGGTAACCGAATATGGCGTGGCGGATCTGCGCGGCAAAAGCGATAGCGAATGCATCGAAGCCATGTTGGCGATCAGCGATGCGCGCTTCGTCGATGCGCTGGCGGCCGAAGCCAAGTCGCACGGAAAACTGGCTGCCGATTTCAAGATTCCGGAAGCCTGGCGCAAGCATTGTCCTGAAGCGCTGCACGAGGCGTTGGCCAAACCGATGCGCAAGGGACTGCTGCCGGCGTTTCCCTTCGGTAGCGATTTTACCGAGGTTGAACGGCGCCTGTTGCCAGCCTTGGGATGGCTGCAATCGTCCGGTGCCACATGGAAAGGCCGCTGGCAATTGTTCAAGGCACTGTGCAAGCCGGGCGAAGCCAGGGCGGAAGAAGCCGCAACGCTGGAGCGCATGCAACTGTCCACAGCGATTTCGTTGAGCGATCGCCTGCAACGCCGGCTGCTGCAAGCTGCATTACGCCGCCAGTAGGTTGGCCGCAACGTCTGTTCGCAATGATGACGTCATTCGATTATCTCGCCATCCGAATTGCGCAAATCAGCACGACATGCTTCACTCGGCGAATGGCAGAATGCATCTTTTAGATACACAGGGGCGTGGCGTGGCATTTCTTCCTGACAGCGCTTGCAACAGTTTGCTGACGTCGCGCCATTCCCGTGCATTGCTTGCCTGCCGAATGTTTGCCAGCCCGTGATAAGGATCAGTCCGCAATGGCGCACCGCCGGCACCTATGTGCTGGTGTCGGCGGCATGGATCTGGTTTTCCGGGCACCTGCTGGGTTACCTGGTGCATGATCCGCGTCGCATCATCCTCTATCAGATCGCCAAGGGATGGTTGTTCGTTCTGGGCACCGGCCTGCTGCTGTACTGGATGATCGGCCGCACCGTGCGACGCCTGAGCGAAGCCAACCGGCAGTTGCTCGTCAGTCACGAGCAAGCGCTGCACGTGCTGGTGGAGGCCATGGACATCCGGCACAAGGAAACCAGCGACCATTCCGAGCGCGTGGTGCGCATGGCGATGGGGCTGGCCCGGCTGGCAGGTCTTGAAGGCAATGCCCTGCGTGACGTGAAGTTCGGTGCGCTGTTGCATGACATCGGCAAGCTGGCCTTGCCGGACGCCATCCTGATCAAGCCCGGCAAACTGGACGACGAAGAAACGCAGCTGATGCGCACCCATCCGCGCATGGGCTACGACATGCTGCAACGAATCGATTTTCTGCGCGGCGCCAGTGCCATTCCCTACAGCCACCACGAACGCTGGGACGGTACCGGCTATCCACAGGGCTTGCAGGGCGAGCAGATTCCGCTAGCCGCCCGCATCTTCAGCGTCGTGGACGTGTGGGATGCCTTGAGCCATGCGCGCGTATACAAGCCCGCATGGCCGGAAGTGGAAGTGCTGGACTACCTGCGCCATGCTTCGGGCAACCATCTCGATCCGCATCTGGTGAGGTTGTTTCTCGATCACTACGCCGAATTGAAGGCGCTGGCATTGAACGGCTGACCCCCTGGTCTCGCCACATGGCCTCACGGCCGTCATTCCCGCGAAGGCGGGAATCCATCTTCGCTTTTTTTGCATCAGGGCAATGGATTCCCGCTTTCGCGGGAATGACGGCCGTGGGTTACGCGTTCGCCCTGGCCTGCGGACGCAACAACAAATAGAACGCGGTCACGTGCGTAATCATCAACAGCGGCACGTAGATGATCGGTATGGCATACAAGCTGCCCAGTTCCCCCGCATGCGCGGGCAGGTTGGCCAGCGTGGCGTGGTAGTAGTCGAGCACAAGATCGATCACGCCCGCCACATTGAATGCCACCACGAACGACCAGAACAGCGGGCGTAGGCGAACCGTAAGCAGCGCCAGCATCGCCAGCAAACCCGTAGCGAAGTCGCCGTAGGCCGCGACCACCGCGAAGCTTGCCGGCAAATCGGGGCCGACGACGCCCGGCAGAAGAAACACCAGGCCGAAGAAACGAAAACTGTGCAGCGTGGCGATGGCACGTTGGGCATCGAATGGTGTCATCAATTTAAGCCTGGGCCAGACGTAGGTGCCGAAGCAAAGCAGCCACGCGACATATCCCAAGACGAGATGCCAGCGAAAAAGAACTTCCGGCGACATGGTGCCTCCTGTCAGGCGGTGGTTTCGAACACGGCAGTCAGAACGCCGAGCCGGCCTTCCAGCAGACTGCGCCCGAGATTGCTGGCCAGTTGCGCAAAATCCGTTCCCATGACCACGCCGAGGTTCGGCGACGGCGGCGGGCCGGATTCACGCCATTGGGCAACCCATGCTTTTGCTGCCGCGGTGTCGTCCTGCCATGCCAGCATGCGGAAACCTGCGTGTTCAATCGTCTGGCGCGTCGCATCGGCGGTAAGCAGAAAACTGGTTGCCGCCGTGCGTGCCCAGGGAACGGGGTAATGCGGTTCGCCGCCGAGGGTAACCACGTCGAAGGTCGCCAGCTTGCCGCCGGCTTTCAATACGCGCCGGATTTCCCGGTACAGCCGTGCGCGGTCGGCGATGTTCATGGCCACATGCTGCAGCAACGCGACGTCGAAACGGCCGGCATCGAAAGGAAGTTCCAATGCGCTGGCGGCATGAAACGACACCTGTTCGCTTTGTCCTGTGCGCCGGGTGAGATAGCGCGCGGCGTCCACAAACGGTTCGCTGAGATCGATGCCGGTAACCTTGCAGCCATGGCTCGCCGCCAGAAAACGAGCCGGTCCGCCAATACCGCAGCCGACATCCAGCACCGACATGCCGGCGTGAATGTTCGCCAATGTAGCCAGCTCGGCGGTCGCAGCAAGCCCGCGGGTGTGGAATTGATCGAGCGCACCCAATTGTTGCGGCGTGAGCCCGCGCTCCTCCGGCCCGAACACGGCAAGCGCCGTCTTCAGCCGCTCGGTCAGGCCGTTCGCGCGATAGTGGTCGCGGACGCCTTCAAATGCATCGGTCATGGCAGCACTTCCTCATGGGTACGGGAGGAGTAAGGTGTACCATCGCCTCGCACGAGCGACTATCGCTCACAATGTTGATGGGCTATGAAGCAAAACTTCACAGTCAGGCAGGGCGCGCTGGATGGCGTGGAGTCGTTCCTCAGCGTGGCCCGGCATCGCAGTTTTCGCCGGGCCGCAGCGGAACTCGGCGTAACGCCCTCGGCCATCAGCCAGGCGGTTCGCGTGCTTGAAGCACGTATCGGCGCCGCGCTTTTCATCCGCACCACGCGCAGCGTTGGCCTGACCGAAGCCGGCGAACGGTTTCTGTCGCGTGCCAAGCCTGCTTTCGAGGAACTCGTTGCGGCGAGCGACGTGGCGCGCGGGCTCGGCCAGCGGCCAGCGGGACTATTGCGTCTTTCCGTGCCGCGCGCGGCGGTACCGATCCTGCTGGAACCACTGATTGCATCGTTTTGCGCGGCCTATCCCGAGGTCGAAGTGGAACTCGCCGCGAGCGAGGAATTGATCGACCTTGCGGCGGAAGGCTTCGATGCCGGCGTGCGCATGGGGCAGTTTCTTGATGCGGATATGGTCGCCGTGCCGCTGAGCCCGCCGTTTCATTTCGTCGTGGTCGGCAGTCCTATGTATTTCAAAAGCCGCAAGCGGCCCAAGATGCTGGATGACCTGCGCCAGCACGCCTGCTTGCGATGGCGGCGATCCAACGGTGCGCTTGCGCCGTGGGCATTCAACGACAACGGCCGTGCGATCGAGATCGCCGTGGGCGGGCCGCTTATCGCCAATGATTTTCCCACCATGCTTGGCGCGGCACTGGAAAGCGTAGGGCTTGCCCAGCTGCCGGAGCCGATGGTGGCGGAAGGTTTGAAAACGAAGAGATTGGTGCAAGTGCTGGAGTGTTATGCGCCGGTGATGCCGGGCGTATTTCTCTACTATCCCAGCCGCCGGCAGATCATGCCGAAGTTGCGTGCGTTTATCGATCACGTGAAGGATCGCGAGCATAGAGGCCGTAAACCGTAACTCCGCAGCTGTCACTCCCGCAGCGTAAAGCAGCCGTTTTCCAGAATACGTTGCGCAGGAATGCCGGGGAGGTCTTTCCACTGTTTCTCATCAAACGGCGCCGTCACCAACGTCGCGACGTTCTCTAAAAACGCATCGCGTGAGATCTCGACCGCACCCAACCCCAGCAAATGCGGATTGCTCACCTGCGCATCGATCAACGGAAATTTCCATTCGCGCAACAAGGCAGCCAGTGCACACAAGGCCAGTTTCGAACCGCCGCTTTGCGCACTGAACATCGATTCGCCGCAGAACAATCGCCCCATGGAAACGCCGTAGACACCACCCGCCAGCCGCTCCTGTTCCCACACTTCGACGCTGTGTGCGTAACCCAGGTGATGCAGCGCTTCATACGCATCCATCATCGCGGCACTGATCCATGTGCCGAACTGGCCTGGCCGCGGCCCCGCGCAAGCTTGCATCACGGCGCGAAAAGCGCGATTCACCGTCACGGTCCAAGCCTTGCCCTGCAATGCCCGGCGCAGGCTGCGATTGGGGCGCAGCGAGTCGGTGTGAAACACGCAGCGCGGATCGGGTGACCACCACAGGATGGGTTCGTTTTCGTTGTACCAAGGGAAAATGCCGTTCGCGTACGCCGTCATCAGGCGCATGGGCGAAAGATCGCCGCCGAAGGCAAGCAAGCCGTTGGGTTCGATGAGGGCAGTGCGCGGGTCGGGAAAATGACCCGGGGCGCGGTCGTCGAGCCTGGGGAGGCGAATCATGATCGTGCGTAAGGGCTGTGATCTAAAAGATCGTCAGCATAAGCGTCCATGCTCTCGCATTCGTGCGCAAGCGCACGACGCACGGCGCTGCGGAAGCCCTCATGCACCAGGTAGTGGCGCGAATGCGTGCGTGCCGGCAGAAAGCCGCGCGCGAGCTTGTGCTCGCCCTGCGCGCCGGGCTCGAAGCGTTGCAGGCCCTGCGCTATGGCGTATTCGATGCCCTGGTAGTAGCACAGTTCGAAATGCAGATCCGGCAGATCGACACTGGCGCCCCAATAGCGTCCGTACAAGGTGCTTGCACTGCGCAGCATCAATGCCACCGCCACGATCTCCCCCGCTTGCCTGGCCAGCGCCAGCTGCACCGTATTGCCCATTTCCTTGCGCAGGTATTGAAAGAACGCTTCGGTGAGCGCGGCGTGATTGCCTTTTGCATCGAACGTATCGGTGTAGAGCGCATGCACGCGCCGCCATTCCCGCATGGTGAGCTGCGCACCGCCGACCATGCCGATATCCAGGCCATGCGAGGCCACGCGTTTGCGCTCGTGGCGGATGTTCTTGCGCTTCTTGTGATTCAGCGCGGCGAGGAAGGCGTCGAAATCCGCATAGCCTTGGTTATGCCAATGGAATTGCACGTCGCTGCGTGCCATCCAGTCGCCATCGAAAGCGTCAAGGTCGGTGTCGGCGAGGAAGTTGGCGTGCACGGATGACAATTGCAGCCGTTGTGCCTGTTGCCGCATTGCTTCCACCAGCAGCTCACGCAGTTCGGGTGCTTGCGCTGGATCATTCCCGACGAGCAGGCGCGGCCCGGTCACGGGTGAGTAGGGCACCGCATTGAGCAGCTTGGGGTAATACTGCCCGCCCGCGCGTTCCCACGCGGCCGCCCAGCTCCAATCGAATACGAATTCGCCGTGCGAATTGCCTTTCAGGTACAGCGGCGCCGCAGCGATCAATGCACTGTTGCGATAAAGCGCCAGGTGATGTGCCTGCCAGCCCCACTCGGGACGAATGCAGCCGGTGCGTTCGAGGCCGGCGAGAAAGGCGTGCGAGAGGAAGGGATTGTCGTCCGGGCGCAAGGCGTCCCAGGCGGAGGCGGGGATGTCGTCGATACTGTCGTGGAAGCGGGCTTCGATCATCAGTAGCGCGGAGCACTGGTCTTATGTCCGTCACCCCGGCGAAGGCCGGGGCCCAGTGTCTTTACTGCAACGCAAAGTCGCCGGGTCCGGGCCTTCGCCGGGACGACGAACTGAGGTTGCTTCCCCAGTGCGAGGAATGGAAGTAACAAGCCTCAAACCTTACCGTTCTGATCCAGCCACCGCTCCGCATCCAGCGCCGCCATGCAGCCGAAGCCAGCCGACGTTACTGCCTGCCGATATACATGGTCAGCCACGTCACCGGCTGCAAACACGCCCGGTACCGAGGTCATCGTCGCCATGCCTTCCAGGCCGCTGCGGATCTTGATGTAGCCATCGTGCATGTCCAGCTGGCCTTCGAAAATGCCGGTATTCGGCGAATGGCCAATCGCGACGAAGAAACCGGTCGCCGCGATATCGCGCGTGACGCCGCTGTTGATGTCCTTCACGCGCACGCCGGTAACGCCGGTGTGGTCGCCCAGCACTTCATCGATGGTGTGGTTCCACACCAGTTCGATCTTGCCGGCGGCGGCTTTCTCGAACAGTTTGTCCTGCATGATTTTCTCCGCGCGCAGCTTGTCGCGGCGATGTACCAGGTACACCTTGCGGCCGATGTTGGCCAGGTACAGCGCCTCTTCCACCGCAGTGTTGCCGCCGCCGACCACCACGATGTCCTGCTCGCGGAAGAAGAAGCCATCGCAGGTGGCGCAGGCCGAGACGCCCTTGCCCTTGTAATGTTCCTCACTCGGAATGCCGAGGTACTTGGCGGTGGCGCCCGTGGCGATGATCAGTGCATCGCAGGTGTACTCGCCCGAGTCGCCCTTCAGGCGGAACGGACGCTGCTTGAGATCGACCTGGTGAATATGGTCGAACACCATCTCGGTCTCGAAGCGCTCGGCATGTTCGGCCATGCGTTGCATCAATTCCGGACCCTGCACGCCCTTCACATCGCCCGGCCAGTTGTCGACCTCGGTAGTGGTCATTAATTGACCACCCTGCTGCAGGCCGGTGACCATGGTCGGCTTGAGGTTGGCACGCGCGGCGTACACCGCGGCGGTGTAACCGGCGGGGCCCGAGCCGAGGATCAGCAGGCGGCTATGCTTGGGGGTGGTCATTGCTATAATCCTTAAGGGGTTGCAGACGATTTATCAGGGCGGTTCTGGATCGGGAAGAAAGCCTTCGCAGGCGCTCCGAGGAAGCCGCAAGGATGGGGAAGTCGCGGGGGCTATTCAAGGTTGACTTGCGCTGCCGGTTTCTGAACCTGTCCATCGACGGTAGTGCCCCCGCTGTTCGGCGACCACCTTCGGTTGGTTACACTGCAACGCGCAAATTTGTTCGACATTCCTACAAGGAAACACACCCCGGTGGCGGCGCGCAGCGCAAACGTTCGAAAAGCAAAGGAAAAGACGGCCTTGAGCGAGGAAGTGAAGCGCCGCCTGCGTGAGGCGGGCGCGTTGCTGCTGTTGCCGTTGGCCTTGTATCTGCTGGTGTGTCTCTTCAGTTACGACGCCGCCGATCCCGGCTGGTCGCACGCCGACACCGGCGGCCACGTGCACAACCTGGGCGGTACGGTCGGTGCGTACATCGCCGACCTGCTGCGCTATCTGTTCGGCATCGTGGCCTACTGCTTCCCCTTGCTGCTGTTGCTGCTCGGCATAAAGGTGCTGCGCAACCACGGCGTGCGCAGCGTGCAGCCGTGGGAACCCTCGCTGCGCCTGATCGGTTCGGTGTTCTTTTTCATCACCGCGCCGGGGTTGTGCTGGATCATCTTCCGCGACAGCGCGATGGCGCCGGAAGGGCCCGGTGGCGTGATTGGCCGCGGCATCGGCCATGCCTTGCTCGGTGCGTTTGGCGACAAAGGCGCGCCGCTGTTCCTGTTGGCGGTTTTCCTGGCCGCCGTCACCTTCGCCACCGGGCTGTCCTGGTTCAAGCTGATGGATCTCACCGGGCAGGGTGTGCTGAAGCTCGCCGGCTGGTTCGGCGGCAAGCTGCGCAAGGCGCCGGAAGTGATCGCCGCGCACCAGGCGCGCGTCGAGCGCGACGTGGTGAAGAAAAACGAAGCGATCAAGCAGGCCAAGCGCGAACCCGTGCGCATCGAGGCACCCGCCGCGCCGGTGGTGAAGAGCGAACGCGCACGCGTGGAAACGCAGATCCCGCTGTTCGTCGGCGCCGCGCAACCAGGCGAACTGCCGCCGCTGTCGCTGCTGGATGAAGCGCCGGAGCAGGGGCCGGGTTACTCGGAAGAAACACTGGAAGTGCTCTCACGCCAGGTCGAGTTGAAGCTCAAGGACTTCAAGATCGAAGCCAAGGTAGTCGGCGTCTTCCCCGGCCCGGTGATCACCCGCTTCGAGATGGAACCCGCCGCCGGCGTGCGCGGCAGCCAGGTGTCGAGCCTGGACAAGGACATCGCGCGCGGCCTTTCGGTGGTCAGCGTGCGCGTGGTCGACGTGATTCCGGGCAAGAACGTGATCGGCCTGGAAATCCCGAACGCCAAGAAGCAGATCGTGTATCTGTCGGAAATCCTGCGCTCCGACAAATACGACCAGCAGAAATCGCCGCTCACGCTTGCACTGGGCAAGGACATCGGCGGCCGCGCCATGGTGGCCGACCTCGCCAAGATGCCGCACTTGCTGGTCGCCGGTACTACCGGTTCCGGCAAGTCCGTGGCGGTGAACGCGATGGTGCTCAGCCTCTTGTACAAGGCCAGCGCCAAAGACGTGCGCATGATCATGATCGATCCGAAGATGCTGGAACTCTCGGTCTACGAGGGCATTCCGCATCTGCTCGCGCCGGTCGTCACCGACATGAAGGAAGCCGCCAACGCACTGCGCTGGTGCGTGGCCGAGATGGAGCGACGCTACAAGCTGATGGCGGCCGTGGGCGTGCGCAACCTCGCCGGTTTCAACAAAAAGGTGAAGGATGCCGAGAACGCGGGCCAGCCGCTGCTCGATCCGCTGTTCCGCCCCAATCCCGACATGCCCGGCCAGGTGGCCGAGCCGCTGGAGACGCTGCCGTACATCGTGGTGATCATCGACGAGTTTGCCGACATGATGATGATCGTCGGCAAGAAGGTGGAAGAACTCATCGCCCGCCTGGCGCAGAAGGCGCGCGCCGCCGGCGTGCATCTGATCCTCGCCACGCAGCGTCCGTCGGTGGACGTGATCACCGGCTTGATCAAGGCCAACATCCCCACGCGCATCGCGTTCCAGGTATCGAGCAAGATCGACTCGCGCACCATCCTCGATCAATCCGGCGCCGAAACCCTGCTCGGCCATGGCGACATGCTCTACCTGCCGCCCGGCACCGCCACGCCCGATCGCGTGCACGGCGCCTTCGTCGACGACCATGAAGTGCACAACGTGGTCAATTGGCTGAGATCGCAGGGTGCGCCGCAATACATCGAAGGCGTGCTGGAGGAAGTGCAGGCCACCAGCGACGGCAAATTCATCAATGAATCGGGCCTGCCGCAGGATGGGGAAGAAGGTGGCGACGCCGAGGCGCAGCTTTACGACAAGGCCGTGCGCATCGTCACCGAAACGCGCCGCGCATCGATCTCCGGCGTGCAGCGCCATCTGCGCATCGGCTATAACCGCGCTGCGCGCCTGATCGAGCAGATGGAGCAGGACGGCGTGGTGAGCGCGCCGCTGCACAACGGCAACCGCGAAGTGCTGGCGCCGCCACCGCCGAAGCACTGAACTGCTTTCTCCCTCTCCCCCTCCGGGGAGAGGGCTGGGGTGAGGGGCTGATCTTGCGGTAAACCTTGTATTTACGTACGTGCCGTCATTCCCGCTTTCGCGGGAATGACGGCCAAAAGAAGTGCGTGGCTTGTGGATTAGCGCAGCGTAACCGAAGATTTTGAGCAGCCGTTTCACTACGTAATTGTTGGGTTACGCTGCCCCAACCCAACCTATGGATGGACATCATTCCCACGAAAGCGGGAATCCATTTCCAGAGATGCCAGGGCAAGATGGATTCCTGCTTCCGCGGGAATGACGTCCATGGATTTACACTTGACCGCATCAGGCAAACCCAGGAACAGGAATCCATGAAACGCCTCCACGTCGCAGTCCTTCTTGCCGTGTTGCTGCTGTTCGCAAGCACCCTGGCCCAAGCCGCCGCCACCGGCCCGGCACGCGCCCGTCTCGACGCCTTCGCCCAAGGGCTGCACGCCGTCTCCGGCAATTTCTCGCAAACCCTCACCGACCCCAACGGCAAAAACAGCAAAACCAGCAACGGCACCCTGGTGCTGCAGGCTCCCCGCCAATTCCGCTGGGATACGCTCGCGCCCTACAAGCAGACCATCGTCGCCGATGGCAGCCGTGTGTGGCTGTACGACCCGGACCTGGAACAAGTCACCGTGCGCCGCCAGGACACCGAAGAAGCACACAGCCCCCTGACCGTGCTGACCGATCTCTCGCAGCTGGACAAGGAGTTCCACGTCACCGAGCAAGGTGAGCACGACGGCCTGGTCTGGCTGCGGCTCACCTCCACCGCGAAAGATCCGCAATTCAATTACGCCGACCTCGGTTTTGACGCGAATGGCCTGGCGCGCATGCAATTCAAGGACCAGCTCGGCGCCATCACCGACATCCGCTTCTCCAACTGGAAGCGCAACCCGGAAATCCCCCCGCAGGATTTCAATTTCACGCCGCCGAAGGGCACGGACGTGATCGGCGACCTGCCTGAACTCAACACGCAACCGTTGAAAAATTGATCCGCCAGCTGCCGCGTTGGGCCTGGATCGGCGGCAGCCTGCTTGCGCTGGTCGCCGGTTGCATCAACGCGGTCGGCTATTTGTGTTTTCGCCATCAGCCGGTGACGCATCTCACCGGTACCAGCACCGAACTTGGCATCGCGGTCGCGCACGCTGATCTGAAGGAAATTGCGCACTGGGGCCTGACCCTGGTGTCGTTTCTGATCGGCGCCATCGTAAGCGGCTTCATCGTCGAACAACGGGCGCTGCAGGTGGGGCGTCGCTACGGCGTGGTGCTGATGCTGGAATCGGTCTTGCTGTTCGTCGCGATGCCCCTGATTCACGACGCCAAGGATCTTGGACTTTATCTGGCTGCCAGCGCTTGCGGTTTGCAAAATGCGATGGTGAGTACCTACAGCGGCGCGGCCCTGCGCACGACGCACGTGTCGGGCATCTTTACCGATTTGGGCATGTACCTGGGCCAGCGCTTGCGTGGCCTGGATGTGGACGTACTACGCATCCACATCTGCCTGCTGGTGGCCAGCAACTTCATTGCTGGTTCGATGCTGGGCGCGCTGGGTTATGCGCATATGCAGGAGCGGGTGTTGCTGGTGCCGGCGGTGCTGACGGGTGTTGTTGGATTGGGGTATGGCATTTACCGGCATTTCTTTTTGCAGCGGTCTGCGCGATAGGCCGGGTTTACCCTCACCGTCATTCCGGCGAAGGCCGGAATCCAGTCAAATAAACCGTGCGAAGCACACCTAACTTCTTTATGTTGAGCGCTTCGCGCGACGTATTTGAACTGGATTCCGGCCTTCGCCGGAATGACAATTCGCTTCGAATTGACTCGTAGGCTGGGATGCAATCCCAGCACTCTTTGCCATCTCCATGCTGGGATTGTCATCCCAGCCCACGTCAAGGCAATCCCAACGCATGCCGCAATTCAACGCGCGCCGCAGCGTAATCAGCCTGCCATTGCGGATCACGCAATATCTCATCCGCAATCACCGTCCCAGCAATCTTCCCGGCTTCCACATCGCTAGGAAAATGCACACCCATCACCACGCGATGCTCGCCATACACATGCGCCCGCGCAAAAATCGCCGTGCGCTTTTCCGGCAGCATATTGGCCAATAACACCGCGGTGCTATAGCCAAACGTCGCGTGCCCGCTTGGATAGCTCCAATCATCGGGCTTCTCCTTCGACAAGGCCTGCACCTGGCTGGATACCACTGAAGGGCGTGGATGTTTCCAGAACTCCTTAGCCTCTTTCGCCTCGGCCTTGTCCAACTGGGCAAGGCGATCGAAGAATGCCGCCGTCTTCGGCAATGCGGCCGGTTGCGTGGTCAAACCCAGCGCATCGGCAAAGCGAAACACGGAACGCTCCGAGTCCGCCCTGGCCGCCGCCATATCCTGCGCGGTGCGTATCTTCTGCGCGGCCAACACCGCCTGCAAATCACGTTGAGCCGCCGTCGAACCTGCTGCCGGCGGAGGCGGCAGCAGGTTCGACAATTGAACGAGGGCGGGAGAGGCGCCGTCGCCATAAGCCAGGGCGGACTGGCCGATCACAAACAACGCAAACAGCAGTGCACTGCGTTTCATCAGAACAGATCCGCCGACACGGTAAAGTTGAAATTGCGCGCCGGAATCGTCCAATACAGCGGCGTGCCATCCGCGCCAGTGGTACCGGCCAGCGCATTGATGGTCGTGTTGTTGAAGATGTTGTTGATCTGGAAGCCGATCTTGAAATCCTTCACATCGGTGATGTGCGGATCGAACGTGTAGCTGGCGGTGAAGTTGGTGATCGCATAGCCCCCGATCGGTGTGTCGTCGTTGTTGCTGGCGGTGTAATAGGTCTTGCCCACGAACTTGTCCACCAACGAGGCATAGACAGGGCCGCTGCTGTAGATAAAGCCCAGCGCGGCAGTCTTGTGCGGCGTGTTCGGATTCCACGAGTTGTCCGCCGTCTGGATGGCGCGGTTCAACGAGCCATTGGCATACACACTGAAGCCGTCGCCCAGCATGTAAGTGCCTTCCAGCTCGATGCCCTTATAGTGCACGCCGCCACCGTTGTAGAAATAGGTAATGCTGGCAACCTTGCGGCTCTGCACGAAGTTATTGAAGTTGATCTTGTAGACGTCAGCCGACAGCGTCAGGCGATCGCTGCTCCAGGTGCTGCCGAGCTGGATATTGGTGGTCTTTTCCGGCGCCACGGCGCTGTCGGAGAAAGCCGGGTCCGGCACGTACAGCAAGTTGAGGTTGGGGGCCAGGAAGCCCTTGGCCCATTGCGCGTACGCGGTCCAGTTGGAGGTGAACGCGTAGTGGAACGCAGCCGAGGGCAGGGTGACGCTCCAGTCCTTGGAGTAGTTCAGCGGCGTGCCCGTCTTCTGGTTCACCGAAGCATCAAGGTTGCGCTTGAAGTAGTTGTACTTCGCGCCGCCGACAAAATAGGCGTTGTCGGTGATGTTCCACTGGTATTCGATAAACGGCTGGATGGTGATCAGCGAGTCGTTCATGCGGCGGTCGGCCGCGGCCATTTGCAGCGTCGAGGCGCCGGGAATCACCACGGGATTGAGCGCATCGAGCGTATCGTCGAATTCGTAGAGCCAGCGGATGTCGTCCTGATGGTCGTACCACACGCCGGTGCGCACTTCACCCGGGCCGATTTCCTTGCTCAAGCGGAAGATGTCGCCCCACGAACGGTTCGTGTTGCGCATGTGCTGGCCGGGCACGTCGGTGAGGCTATAGGCGGTGCCATTGGGCGTTTCGCCATTCGGATCTTCGCCGTTGAAACCGAAGTGGTTGTAGCCGTAGGTGTAAGTCTTGTTGTCGATCGTCCAGCCGGAGAACTCCGAATGCAGGCCGATATAGGCCATGTCGGTGTCGATTTCGTCCTTGTTGTAGCGGTAGTAGGCCTGACTGGTCGGGTCGTTGTTCAACCCGCAATTGACGCCGTACTGCGCAATCTCCGCCTTGGTGGCACCAAACGGCACGTACTGGTGCAAGTTGTTCCACAGCGCGGCGAAAGTCAGCGTGGTGTTGTCGCCCAGCGGCTGAATAACCTTGGCGAACACGCTCTGGCGGCGCTGGCCGGCGTAGCTGAGGTAGCCATCCGACTCGCCGTTCTGCAAATTGATCACCGCGGTGGTGCCACTGCTGGTGAAGGCGCCAGTATCGATGCGCGCACCTTCAATGGCAGTATCCCAGCTACCGAAGCTGATGTACGGGTTGACGTTGAACTTCCCTTGCGGGCTGATCGAATCCACCGAAATGGTGCCGCCGAAGGTGGCATTACCCAGCGTGCCGGCCGTACCCGGGCCGCGATCCACCACCACGCTGCCGGTTTCCTGGTTGGTGAAGTACGAGGTGGAGTGGTGTGTGAAGTCGTTGGAGTCCATCCACGGAATGCCGTCGAAGGTCACGTTGTACTGGCCATCCTGGAAGCCGCGGATGGAAACGACTGCGGCTTCCATCAAGCCGGCGCCGTTCGGCGTCACGGTATACACGCTCGGCGCGATGGCAGCGATGTCGGAGTAGTCGCCGCTGGGCGGTACATTTTCCTGGATATAGGTGCTGCCGATAATCGATTGCGGCTCGGTGGCGATGGTCGACCCTTGGGTGGGGGCGATCGAGCTGACCGCTGTATTGGCCGTTACCTGCACGCCATTAAGCGTTTTGGGATTATTGGAAGTGCCGTCGCCACTATTATCCTCGGCGCTTGGGCCGCTAATGGCATTGGCGCCGTTACGGCTCGCATCCTGCGCATGGATGGGTACCGCAACGGCCATGGCCAGGCAAAGAGCGAGATAGACCGGCGTGCGGCGGTACAGCGCATGTGTGGATGCAGTCATGGTTTTTTCCGGTATCGGCGGGGTTGTAGAAAGGCCGACACCGTAAAGATGCAGTATGACAATTCCGTAACAATGGCATTAAAAATGACGATTTTGTGATGCGAAAGAAAATGCGCTAAGGCTAATCTAAGCCTTGCATTGCCGATGTAATAAAGGCGGCTAATGCTTGCGCTAAATGACTGGACTTAATTAAGCCAAAACTAAGCTATGAATCATTATTGAAATAAATCATTATTAATAATAATCGCCAAGAATTTCCTTATGCAAGCGGCATCGTGTTGCTCCCTCCCCACGAAGAGGTTGTGAAGCCTTGAACCGTCGCCCATGCCGAATGCCCTATCATCCACCGATGGAACGACGCGAAGCACCCCATACCCCGCAACTGTTCGGCAGCGACACGGAAGAACTCAAGCCACTGGCCGAGCGCATGCGTCCACGCACCCTCGACGAGATCGTCGGCCAGCAACGCCTGCTTGCACCCGGCAAGGCTCTGCGGCGAGCGTTGGAAGCCGGCCGCGTGCACTCGATGGTGCTGTGGGGTCCGCCCGGTTGCGGCAAGACCACGCTGGCATTGCTGGTGGCGCGTTACGCCGATGCCGATTTCCGCGCCATTTCCGCCGTGCTTTCCGGCTTGCCCGAGGTGCGCAAAGCCTTGGCCGAAGCGGAAGTGAACTTCGCGCAAGGCCGTCGCACCGTGCTGTTCGTGGACGAAGTGCATCGCTTCAACAAGGCGCAGCAGGATGCCTTCCTGCCGCATATCGAACGCGGCGTGATCATCTTTATCGGCGCCACGACCGAAAACCCCTCGTTCGAATTGAACTCAGCGTTGCTGTCGCGCTGCCGCGTTCACGTGCTGGATGCGGTATCCATCGACGACATCGTTGCAGCCTTGCAACGTGCGCTTGCCGATGCCGAACGTGGCTTGGGCGCGATGCAACTGGACGTGGCCGATACCGCCTTGCACCTGATCGCCCAGGCCGCCGATGGCGACGTGCGCCGCGCGTTAACGCTGCTGGAAATTGCTGCCGAGTTGGCCGACGGCCACATGATCGACGAAGCCACCCTCGAACAGGTGCTGGCCGATCGTACGCGACGCTTCGACAAAGGCGGCGAACAGTTCTACGACCAGATCTCCGCGCTGCATAAATCCGTTCGCTCATCCGACCCCGACGCTGCTGTGTACTGGCTCACGCGCATGCTCGACGGCGGCTGCGATCCGCTCTACCTCGCGCGCCGGATGACGCGCATGGCGGTGGAAGACGTCGGCCTGGCCGAACCGCGCGCGTGGCGCATGGCGCTGGATGCATGGGATACGTATGAACGTCTGGGCAGCCCCGAAGGCGAACTGGGCCTGGCGCAGCTCGCCATCTGGCTGGCGATCGCCCCCAAGAGCAATGCGGCTTACATGGCCTACAACAAGGCGCGCGACGTGATCGGCCAAACCGGTACGCTGGAAGTGCCCATGCACCTGCGTAACGCACCCACGCGTTTGATGAAGGGCCTCGGCTACGGCAAAGGCTATCAATACGACCACGATGCAGAAGGCGGCATCGCGCTCGATCAGCAATGCTTGCCGGATGCACTGGAAGGCACCGAGTTCTACGCACCGGTCGAACGCGGCTTGGAATTGAAGCTGCGCGAAAAGCTGCTGGCGCTGCGCGAAGCGCGCAAGCAGGCACGCAAGAAGTAACCGGGCCAACACCATAACCTGGAAATTCACGTAGACGTAGTTTCAAAGCTAGTCGTCATTCCGGCCTGCGCCCACTGCTGTCCGGCAAGGAATTTGCGTAGCTTCATGTACGTCTGCGGTATCCCATACGGCCGTCATTCCCGCGAAAGCGGGAATCCATTTCAGGGATGCACCAGAGCAAAATGGATTCCCGCTTTCGCGGGAATGACGGCCTTACGGGGATTTTTGAGTCTTGCCCTCGATAGAAAAGCACTAAATTGCGTCATATCCACATCTTGCTGCGGCTTTGCAAAACCCGCGCCGGACACCAGTGGGCCTGCGCCGGAATGACGCTAGACCAACCTCGGCCTTCATCCGGAGCTGGAACTTCCGAAGGCATTTGCGCCCACCCAACCCCCGCCGTAAATTCCCCTCACCATCCACCAGGGGAGAGCACCGCCATGCGCATCCTCGTCGCCGCCATCTTCGGCGGCATCGTCATGTTCATCTGGGGCGCCATCGCCCACATGGCACTTGGCCTGGGCAACCCTGGCATCCATCAACCCGCGCATGAAGACGCCGTACTGAGCACCCTGCACGAAGGCCTGGGCCAAACCCCGGGCGTCTACATCCTGCCCAGCTTCGATCCCAGCCAATGGCGCGACCAGGCCGCGCGCAAGGCCTACGCGCAAAAGACCGCCACCTCGCCCTACGCATGGATCGTCTACCTGCCGCAAGGCGACGACATGACCGACATGCATCGCCAGCTCCCGCGCCAGTGGGCATCCGACACCCTGGCGTCGCTGGCACTCGCGTTTGTGATGGGACTGGCCGTATTCGGCTTCGCCAGGCGCTTGGGTATCGCTGCCGCCGCGGCCGTGTTCGCCTGGCTGTCCACCCTGGTGCCGTACTGGACCTGGTACCGCTTTCCGGTCGAATTAGCCTGGGCCGCGCTAGCCGAACAACTCATCGGTTGGCTGCTTGCCGGCGCCGTCATGGCGTGGTGGATCGGCCGAGCGGAGCGCAAGCCGGTTTGACCGGGCGGGGCGCCGCATTGCGACCGCCGCGCCCCCACAGCGATAATCCAGCGTTCTTGCCCCATATTCGGATCCGAACATGCTGGACCCCGCACTGCTGCGTTCGCGCCTGGCCGAAACCGCCGCGCGCCTGAAAGAAACCCGTGGCTTCATGCTCGACGTGGCCGCCGTGGAAACGCTGGAAAGCCAACGCAAGCAGCTCTCCACCGAAACGCAGGAGCTGCAGAACCTGCGCAACACCCGCTCCAAGGCCATCGGCCAGGCCAAGGCCAAGGGCGAGGACGTTGCCCCGCTGATGGCCGAAGTCGCCGGCATCGGCGACAAGCTCAAGGCCAACGAACACGCCCTGGCCGAAGTGCAAGCCCAACTCAACGACATTGCACTGGGCATTCCCAACGTGCCGCACGAATCCGTGCCGCTGGGCAGCGACGAAAAACACAATCAGGAAATCACCCGCTGGGGCACGCCACGCCAGTTCGATTTCGCCGTGAAAGACCATGTCGACCTCGGCGAACGCCACGGCTGGCTCGACGGCGAAACCGGTGCCAAGCTTTCCGGCGCGCGCTTCACGGTGATGCGCGGCCAACTCGCGCAACTGCACCGCGCCCTCGCGCAATTCATGCTCGACCTGCACACGCGCGAACACGGCTATCTGGAATGCAACGTGCCGCTGCTGGTCAACGCCGACAGCATGCAGGGCACCGGCCAGCTACCCAAGTTCGAAGAAGATCTGTTCGCCACGCACGTCGGCGAAACCAAGCGCTATTTGATTCCCACCGCGGAAGTCTCGCTCACCAACCTCGTGCGCGACACCATTCAAGACGCCGACGCACTGCCGCTGCGCCTCACCGCACACACCCCGTGCTTCCGCGCCGAAGCCGGCAGCTACGGCCGCGACGTACGCGGCATGATCCGCCAGCACCAGTTCGAAAAAGTGGAGATGGTGCAGATCACACGCGCTGAAGATTCCTTCGCGCAACTGGAAGAAATGGTCGGCCACGCCGAAACCGTGCTGCAAAAGCTCGGCCTGCCGTATCGCAAAATGCTGTTGTGCGGTGGCGACATGGGCTTCACCGCCACCAAAACGTATGACCTGGAAGTGTGGCTGCCCAGCCAGAGCACCTACCGCGAAATCTCCAGCTGCTCCAACTGTACGGATTTCCAGGCACGCCGCATGCAAGCCCGCGTGCGCAACCCGGAAACCAACAAACCCGAACTCGTGCATACCCTCAACGGCTCCGGCCTCGCCATCGGCCGCACCTTGATCGCCGTGATGGAGAACTACCAGAACGCCGACGGCGCCATCACCGTGCCCGAAGCCCTGCGCCCCTACATGCACGGCGCCGAGAAAATCGCATGACCGCGCAGGCGAGCCGCTCATGGGACAAAGTGGAGTTCTACTCCAGCTACTTCCTGATGATCGTGCTCGCCTCCGTCATCGGCACGCGTTTGAGCTTTACCAGCGTGTGGGAAATCCCGAGGCTGGATATGGTCTTCAGCATCATCGCCCTCGTGCTGGTGCTGGCCAGTTTCTGGATTGCCCGCAAGCGGCGGAGCTGGCGGTTGTGGATCATCGGCTTCGCTACGGCTACGCAATTGGTGCCGATGGTGGTGCGCTATCCGGTGACGCTGTTTCCGCTGCTTGGGGCGTTGATTCCGGTGGCGATCACGGTTTGGGCACTGGTGTCGCTGTCGCGGAAGGGGCGGCCTGGCCCGCAAACACGTGATTCCTGATAGGATTACCGGCCTTGCAAGTGAGTCAAAGACTCGTCAACCCGGCGACTTCCTAGATGTCTAGAGAGACCGGGTCGCTCACAAAACACGGAGAGATGGCCGAGTGGTTTAAGGCAGCAGTCTTGACGCGGAGGCAGGAAGCCGGAGCGAACATCGGCGAAGCCGATGGCCCCGAAGGGGCGGAGGGCAGGATGCCCGGAGTCAAACTGCCGTAGAGGTGCGCATAGCGCACCTGTTCGCAAAGTAAAAATGGAGAGATGGCCGAGTGGTTTAAGGCAGCAGTCTTGAAAACTGCCGTAGGTGTAAGCCTACCGTGGGTTCGAATCCCACTCTCTCCGCCACCTCAGTAAAGTCTCTGATTTTGAAAGATTTTCCTCATAACTGAGAAAAGCTTGCCAGTCCACATATCGCTCCACAAGGAACGGTATGCGTATCCCGAATTACCTTCGGCTGGCGACATCAGGAATCTGGCATTTTCGCCAAAGAATTCCGACGTATTTGTCTCGCAAAGCGGGCAAAACTGAAATCACTAAAAGCCTGCGAACCCGTGATCTCCTCACGGCTCAAAGGCGTGCTTTGGCACTGGTCCAAGCGTATGCTCAACCCTTCACACAAGTTGGGGGGCTGGGTGTGTCAGTGGCTAAGGATGGCTTACCTTCTGTTGATGAAATCGCCAAGGCCATTGCCTTGGGATATCGGGTCATTGTCAGACCCGATGGCACCGTAGAGATTGAAGCCACTGGCAAAGAGGACCATGAGCTTCTCATGGATGCGGTAGAGCACATCGGTCCTTTGAATAAAGAGCCGTACTATCAGGAATACATCAAAGCTGAAGCTCAACGCATCATCGAACAAGCCCAAGCTTCTTCCGCAAAACCCCCCGCCAATCCTTCGTCTTCCATTCCCAGCATTGCCATCGGTAAGGCTGTCGTGCAGTGGTTGGCTGAGATCAAGTCTTCAACCAAAACCAAGACGTTTAAAATAAAAACAACTGCGGTTGAAGGGTTCGCCAAACACTATGGTGAGAAGAACCCGTTGAAGGATGCAGGAAGGATTGATGTTGGCAATTGGGTCCAGGCTTTGTGAACCGCCCCGGGATTGGTGGAGGCTCCCACTCTTGAGAAGATGGAGCCATGA
>NZ_DAIOEU010000022.1:0-66746 GCF_036746095.1 Dyella sp. | reverse complement strand
CGACCCGGCGCTGCTTCGCCCGGGACGCTTTGACCGCCGTGTCGTGGTCGGACGGATCGTCATGCATCGCATTCAGGTCGGGCAAGAAGCGCATGGCGATGGCGCGCAGCTGCGTGCCGTGCTGGTCGACCACGTCCGCAAACGCCATGGACTGGCCCGGCGCCGGCGCCGGCCACGCCAGCGAGGCGACCTCGTCGGAAGACACTACGTGCTGGCCGCGGCACTCGATGCGGAAATAGCTGGTGCCATCGTCCGCCAGGAACGAGGGAATCCAATAGGAGGGAAACGGTTGCCGGGAGGCCCCGGTGCGTGCCGTGAAGACATCCGCCAGCGCTTGCGCATGTTCCAGGAGATCAGCATCCGCGCGTTGCGCGACTTCGTTGTCCACGCGAAAGTCGATGACCAGCGTGGCTGTGCCAAGCACCACCACGATCGCCGCGATCACCAGCAGCGTGGTGCGCAGGCGCAGTGACGTGGCGCGCTTAAGGACCATAGGCAGCGCCATCAGCTTTTGGGAATCAGATAGCCGAAGCCGCGCCGCGTATGCACCAGTTCGCTGATGCCGGCCTGGTCCAGCTTGCGCCGCAAGCCGAATACCAGCACTTCCACGCTGCGATCGGAGGCGCTGGATTCGCAGCCGGCGAGGCGTTCGAGGATCTCACTGCGGGTGAAAGCACGCCCGCGGTGGCGCATCAGCAGCTCGAGCAGGGAAAACTCGCGCGGCGTGAGCACCAGCGGCTGATCTTGCACCGACACCGTGCGCGCCGCGGGATCGAGCGTGAGCGTGTCGATGGTCAGTTGCGGTGTCTGCGCATCCTGCGAGCGGCGCGCCAGCGCGTGCAACCGCGCCACCAGTTCGTCGAACGCAAACGGCTTGACCAGGTAATCGTCCGCGCCGCGGTTTAGCGCATCGACGCGATCGGAAATCTGGTCGCGCGCCGACAGCACCAGCACGCGCGGCCGCGTCGTGCGCGCCTGGATATGGTGCAACACGCCAAGCCCATCCATGCCGGGCAGCCCCAAATCAAGCACGACCAGCTCATAGTCGTAGGTGTCCAGGTGCTGGCAGGCCGCCATGCCGTTTGACGCGTTGTCCACGGTAAATCCGGACGCCGTCAGCCCGCGCCCCAGCGAGTCGCGCAACCGTGCCGAGTCTTCAACGATCAGAACGTTCAGAGCGGGCCCCTTGTCGCATGCGATGCCGTGTTCGCCACGTCGGTTCCAGACAAGCGCCGTATGCATCCGGTTCCTTTCGATAACCTGTCATGGGTGACAGTGCGTGGTCTGGCTGCCGGCTACGAAGCTGCGGCGAATATAGCAGCGGGGGATGCAGTCCCGGTGAAAGCATGCAACCTTAAACGAATGACGAACTACTAACAGACAAGTAAGTCTTGGCTAAGTTTGTTCTTCCACACTTGCGCTGCGAGTGATCGATGCGAGGCGCCGGACGCATCGGCCGATCACGTCGAAATCGCATTCCAGGCAACCCGTTCGCCAGGTGGTTTTTTTGAGCACAGTCGCCAACGAGCCTCTTCTCAGCGGCATCCCAATGGAGGGGGTTCATCGCATTCTGGTGTGCCGGCCGAATCATCGGCTGGGCAACATGCTGCTCATGACACCGCTGATCGCCGAGCTGGAGCGCCTGTACAAGGGCGCGGAAATCGATGTGGTGGCGGAAGGGCCGCTGGCCGCCGACGTGTTTGCGACGTTCTTCAGCGTCAAGAACATTTACTGCCTGCCACGCCGCGGCTTCAAGCATCCGGTAAGTTTTCTGGCCTTGCTCGCGCGCATTCGTCGCACGCGCTATGACTTGATCATCGATCCCTGCGTCGGCTCCGGTTTCAGCCGTACGCTCGCGCGCATTTCCAGGGGGCGCTACAAGCTTGGTTTTGAAGCGCCGGGCAAATCGGCCGGTTTTACGCATCTGGTGCCGCGGGCGATAGCGCCGCCGCACATGGCGCAGCGGCCGGTGGCCTTGGCGCGCTGGCATGCGGCAGCGGGGCAACGCGAAGAGCCGGGTTTTCCCGCCTTGGACATCCGCCTTACCGAAGGCGAACGTGCGTGCGGCAAGGCCGTGGTGCGCGAATTGCTGGCGGAACAGGCGCCATCGCGTGAGGGCTGCACCATCGGCATTTTTGCCGACGCGACCGGCAGCAAGCGCTATCCGCAAGCATGGTGGGACAGCTTTCTCGCCACGCTGCGGGAACATGCACCGCATCTGCCCATGGTGGAAATCGTGCCCATGCATGGCCGTTCCATGCTCGGCTCGCGCGGGCCCAGCTATTACTCCAGCAGCATCCGGCGCATGGCCGCGGTAATGGCGGCGATGGACCTGGTGATCAGCGCCGATTGCGGTGTGATGCATCTGGCCACCGCCGCGCAGGCGCCGACCATGGGCATGTTCTGCGTGACCGATGCCAAGGTATACGGACCGTATGGCATGCGCAGCCACTCGCTGCTGACCCGCGATATGTCGGCGCAGGAGGCGGCACGGCAGGTGATCGAGGCGTTCGCCGGTCTGTTCTCGGCGCCGGAGCTGCCACTGCAGGAACCGACGGTCGTGCCGGCGCGTGCGGAAGTGGTGGCGCTGGCTGGGCGGCTGCAAAAAACGTAAGTTGGATTAGCCATGTAACCCCCCATAGCCGTCATTCCCGCGAAAGCGGGAATGACGGCTATGGGGGGTCGGGGTCTCGCCGTCGGCGCTTGCCGTTCGTCGCTTACAATCACCCCTCCCAAGCTTCACCGATCGCATGCCGCCATCGCCGATGGCACGCGGCGCTTTATCCGGAATCCCGCATGTCCAACGACCGCACCATGGAACACCACCTGCGGCCCAGCGCCACGCACGCGTCGCGATGGCCGCTTATCGCCCTGATCTGTCTTGGCCTGCTGCTCGGTTTTGCGTTCCAGGGCACGCGCGGCCTGTGGAGCCCTGACGAAGGACGCTACACGGTGGCCGCGCTGCAGATGCTCGATAGCGGCAACTACCTGGCGCCGGCCTATAGTCCCGACGAGGTCAACTTCTCCAAGCCGCCGACCACGTATTGGGTGATCGCCGGCTCCATCAAGCTGTTCGGCCGCAACAGCTGGGCGGTGCGCGCGCCCTATGCGCTGGCATTCGTGCTGACGTTGCTGATCCTGTATGCGATGGGCCGCCGCGTGCTGCCGGAAAAACCCTGGTTGCCCGGCTTGGTCTACGGTTGTGCGGCGGCGCCGTTCATGGCCTCCAATATCGTCAGCACCGATGCTTTTCTTACGTTGTGCGAGGCGCTGGCCATGCTGGGCTTTGTGCGCGCCGCGTTCGGTGAAAACGACGCTGGCCGCAAGCGCGACGTGCTGCTGATGTGGGTGGGCTGGGGGCTGGCTTTTCTTACCAAGGGGCCGCCCGGGCTGATGCCATTGCTGGCGGTGATGCCGTTTATCGTGCGCCGCGATGGCTGGTCCGGGTTGCGGCGATATTTCCCGTGGAGCGGCATCGTGCTGTTCCTGGTGATCGGCTTGTCCTGGTATGCGGTGGTGATCGTGCGCTATGCAGGCCTGCTGCACTACTTCCTGCATCAAGAGGTGTACAACCGCATCTTCACCGCCGCGCACAAGCGCAACGCGGGATGGTTCGGCTGGATCAAGATCTACCTGCCGGTGCTGGGCGTTGGCCTGCTGCCATGGTGGCCGGCGGTCGGCCGGCTGATCCGCCGCTGGGTGTCGGCGCGAAGCTGGGGCGCGGACAGCCGGCCGGGAGTTGAGTTGTTCCTGGTGCTGTGGTTCCTGGTGCCGTTCGTGATCTTCTGCCTGGTGCAGTCGCGCCTGCCGCTGTACATGCTGCCGCTGTTCGTGCCCTTGTCGTTGCTGATTGCGCTGGAACTGCGCGAGCGCGTCGACCTGCGCCAGGCCCGGCAGCAGGTGTTGCTGGCGGTGTGGATCGTCGTGTTGCTGGGCGTAAAGGCCGGTGCCGCGTATGGCTGGCATTCCAGGGACGACAACCGCCAGATGGCGAGCGAACTGCACGCGGCGACGCCGACCGGGCAGTACCAGGCGCTGATCTTCGTCGAGAACACCGCAGTGGGCTACACCATCGAGGAAGCCACGCCGTGGGGTCTGCGCATGTACCTGGGCAAACCGGTCTACGGCATCGCCTGGCTGGCGCCGGAAGGGGCCGACGAGCTGTGCCATGCCTTGCACAACGAGCGCAGCGCGCTGGTGGTGATCGATCCTGGCCTGGGGCCGGATGCGATCAAGCCGGCGCTGGCGCGTTGCCCGGCGCGGGTGAGCGAGCTGGGCATGTGGCGGGGGAATGTGTTGAAGCGGGTCGAGCTTTAACAAGTATCGCCGGGTATTTTCTCGCACCGGGGCTTCACGCTCCGTCGAGCCCTGCCTGCACCCCCTTCCTTTACAATTGCTCGACTGGGCGGCACACGCCCGCGGAACCGACCAGAGCACCCCTACATGTGTGGAATTTGCGGAATCTTGAGCCGGGATGCAGGACATCCGCTGCCCCATCTCGAGCACCAAGCGCGCAGCATGCTGGACGCCCTGGCCCATCGCGGCCCGCACGGGGATGCCTATATTTCGCGGCCCAACCTCGCCATGGCCACCAATCGCCTGGCCATTCGCGGCGTGGACCAGCATCAGCCGCCGCTGCTGGAATATGAAGCCGGGGTGATCGTCGCCTGCAACGGGGAGATCGATAACCACCGCGAATTGCGCCGCTCGCTTGCCGATGCCGGGCACGACATTCCGCAAACCACCGACGTCGCCGTGCTGGCGCCGCTGTACCTGGAAAAGGGGCTCTCGTTCCTGGAACACGTGCAGGGCGTGTTCGCGTTGGCGCTGTGGGATGGCCGTCATCAACGCTTGATCCTGGCGCGCGATCGCGCCGGCGAGCGGCATCTGTATTACGCCATCATCGGCCAGACGGTGTACTTCGCCTCCGAGTTGGCCGCCCTGGTGAAAGCATGCAAGCCGGATATCGAGATCGACACCGCCGGCCTCGCGCACTATCTGCGTTCCGGTTATTGCCCGGCACCGAACAGCCTGCTCAAGCACATCCATAAGGTAAGCCCGGGCGAGATGATCGTGATCGATCCCGCCGGCACCCGTCGCCTGCGCTATTGGAATTTCCCCACGGAAAAAGCCGGCACCGCGCCGACGCCGCGCCGTTTCGATCCGATCTTCCGCGAAGCCGTGCGGCGGCAGAGCGACATCGATGTCGACTACGGCGTGCTGCTCAGCGGCGGCATCGATTCGGCGCTGATGACGGCGGTGGCGCGCAGCGTGCGGCCGGAAAAGCAACTCTCGGCATATTGCATACGCTTCGCCGAAGCGTCCTTCGACGAAGGCCAGTACGCCGCGCAGCTCGCGCGCCAGCTCGGCTGCAACTTCATCGAGGTGAACGTTTCCGCGCAGGACGTGCCGCGTACGTTGCGCGAACTGATTCGCGCCAACGGCGAGCCGCTCGCCGATCCGGCATGGATTCCGTTGTCGCTGGTCACCAAGCGCGCCTCGCAAGACGTACGCCTGTTGCTGGCGGGCGAGGGCGCCGACGAACTGTTCGGCGGCTATCCCACCTATCTCGGCGCACGCTGGACCAGCCACTACGCCAACCTGCCGGCGCCGGTGAAAGCCCTGGCACAGCGCGCGATCGAAGCACTGCCGACCAGCGACAAGAAAGTCACGCTGTCGTTTCTGCTGAAGCGCTTCATCAGCGGGCAGGAACTGGATGGGCTGGCGCGGCATTTGCTGTGGACGGCGAGCATTCCGCCGCTGTGGCAGCACAAGCTCGGCATCAAGCCGCCGATCGACGACACCAGGCACGACGCCACGCGCCTGATCGACACCATCCAGCGCTACGACTTCGGCCACTCGCTGCCGGACGCGCTGATGGCGAAAGCCGATCGCGGCGCGATGCTGCACGGCGTGGAAATCCGCGCGCCGTTCCTCGACCAGGCCGTGATCGAATTCGCCGCCGCGCTGCCGGTGGAAGCACGCGTGCGCGGACTGACCACCAAGGTGTTCCTCAAGCGCTATGCGCGGGACTACCTGCCGAAGGAAGTGGTGACACGCCGCAAGCGCGGCCTGTCGGTGCCGTTGGCGTCATGGTTGCGCGGACCGTTGCGCGAGTGGGCGCAGGCGCATCTTGCCAGCGGCGACCTCGCGGCGGCGGGTATCGATACGCGTGCCGCGCTTGCCTTGTTTGCCGAACACCAGGCGCGCGTCAGCGATCACGCCAGGGCGATCTGGACGCTGGTGGTGTTGAGCGAGTGGCTGCAATGGCTCCATTGCGAGCGGGTGTCTGTGGCCGCGGCAGAAGAGCAGGTACTGCTGCGGCAATCCTGAGTGGTGAACTATGCGATTCCCTCCCCTGCTTGCAGGGGAGGGAGCCGATTACGGCAAGTAATAAGCAACCGCGCTTTCAGTAAGCGCCATGTGTCTTAATTCCCAAGCAACTCATTCACGATCAAGCCCGTCGCGACGGCAACAAGCACGAACTGCCCTTCATCGCCGTGAACCCATACATAGCCACGCGGCGGGGCGTACAAGTGATAGCGTGCATAGTCATCGACGTAATACTCGCGCACGCGATAGCGCTCCGGCAGATATTCGCCGCGACGGTAATGCCTGTCCCAGCCGACGTGGCGGCCGTGGTCTTCATGCCAGCCGCGATCGTGGTCGTCGTGCCAGCCACGGTTATCGTGGTCGCGATCATCATGACGGTCGCCATGATCCCAACCGTGGCCCCGATCCCCATGGTCGTGGTCCCCATGGTCATGACCTTGATAGTCCTGCGCCGCTGCAGCCGTCGTGGTCATGACAAGCGGCAGCGAAGAGAGCAGGGCCAGGGCTAAAAGATGTCGTTTCATACGGATAATCCGTGTGGGTGATTCGGCTGTATCGCCGCAAGGCAAAGACTACCCTGACTAGCTGAATGCTTTCCTTCCCCGTCGCGCCCCCGATTGCGAACAGTTTCGCAATCTTCAGACATGAAGGAAAAGAGCGCCCCCCCGCCACGCAGGAAGAGGCATCCATTGGTACGCATCGATCGATCAAAACAGGTCGAACGGCGGCGTCAAGCCGATAAAGTCGCCGATCTGCCTGGCGTGTACAAATCGTTGGCCTGGACGTGCGCGTTTTCACCGTACCGACAGCCCATGAACCTGGCTGACTTCACGGCAGGCGTAACCGAAGTAGCAAGTCAGCGCCATCGCCGCGCGCTGTTCGGTACCCCTAAGGCCAATGGCACTAAGGCGAGCTTGAGACGAACGAGCATGTTTCTGAGAAAACGAGGCATTAAGCGCCTGAGGCTTGTTCCCTAAAGTAACCACCGTCGCAACCACATTCGGAGTCACGACCATGTCTCGCATCAACACCCCCGCCGCCGACACTGCCACCGGCTCTACCGCCGAGATTTTTGCGCAAATCAAGAAGGCCGCCGGCAGCGTACCCAATACCTATGCCGCCATCGGCGCCCTCAATTCCGCCGCCCTGAAGGCGATGCTGCAAGCCGATGCCGTGCTGGCGGCGGGCACCCTCGCCAGGCAGGACATAGAAACCATCAAGCTGGCTGTCAGCGCCGCCGCTGGCTGTGACTACTGTGAGGCCGCCCATAGCCTGCTGGGCAAGATGGCCGGCCTGAAGCCCGAGGCGCTCAAGCAGATCCGCAAGGGCGAAAGCACCGGCGACGCCCGCCGCGACGCGCTGCTGCAATTCGTGCTCAAGCTGGTGAAAGGCAGCGGCACGGTCAGCGACGCGGATTTCGCTACGATCCAGCAGGTGGGCTATACGGATGCGCAACTGGTGGAGATCAGCCTGGCGATTGCGGCGATCACGTTTACCAACGTGTTCAACCGCATCAATGACACGACGCTGGATTTTCCGGCGGTTGAGCGGCTGTAAAGGGACCTGCTCCCTCTCCCTTCGGGGAGAGGGCTGGAGCGAGGGGTGCATCTAGCGACAATGCTTGTTGACCCTCATCGTCATTCCGGCCTTCGCTTGAGTGACCACCACGCGCATCCAGCCTACGCACCACGCCGCCAGCTCGCCGGTGTCATCCCCATATGCAGCTTGAACGCCCGTTGAAACGCTGCCTCCGACTGATACCCCACCAGCTCCGCGATCGCGCCCGTGGATGCCGATGACGTGCGCAACTCGTTCGCCGCCATCGTCATGCGCACGTCCGTCAGCAGATCGCTGGCCGAACGCCCCAGCTTTTCCTGGAACAAACGCACAAACGTCGCGCGCGACATGTTGCACAACTGCGCCAGCGCAGGCAGCGTCCACGCATGCCCTGGGTTGTGGAACAGCGCTTCCAGCGCCGGTGCCAAACGCGGATAACCCGCCAATGCGAGCAATCCCTCCGGCGCCTCCTGCGCTTCGCTGGCAAACCGCAAGGTCAAGGCGAACAGCGCCGTCGACAGCGCATTGAGCATGGCGCGTCCGCCAAGGCTGTCGCCGCTGGTTTCAACGCGCATCAGCGCAAGCAGGTTGGACAGATGCAAACCGGTGTCCGTCGCGCTTTCCGAGTGCGCCGAATGCGCAATCAGGCGCGCGGGCAGGTAACCGCGCAGCAGCCGTGCATGGGCGGGATCAAGCACGAAGCGTCCGCACAGCATGTCCAGCCGTGCGCCAGTGCCGCTGTTTTCGCTCCATACCAGGTTGGCGACGGCACGCTCGCGCGCCGGCCTGGCGCGCTTGCCGCCGCCGTCGTGCAAGGTGTGAGCATCGCCGTCGGCGAGCAACACGATGTCTCCCGCCTTCAATGGCCGGGGTTTACCGCCTGCAGGATCTTCCAGCATGGCGCTTCCGCCCAGCACCGCGTGATACGGAATTTCACCCGGTGCCGACTCGCTCTGGTCGATGCGCCACGGCGCGCCATACATGCAGCGCAGATCGAGCTGCCCGCGCACGGGCGTGATCTCGAGCAGGCGGCTCAGCCAATCCAGCGGTGCGGACATGATGGTTCCCCTTTTTGAGACGAATGGGCATGTATTTGAGCTTTCGCAACATTAATCGGCTCGGCCCGCCTGCGTAAAGTGCTCCCATCGCAAGCACGGCTTGCTCATCGTCGAGGACCTTCATCATGAATTCGCTCATTCGTGCCCTGGCCAGCTCCGGCCTGCTCAAGAAAGATCTCGATTACCACCTGCTGCGCGCTTCCATGGTGATCATCTTTTTCTTCTTCGGTTACCAGAAGTGGTTCAACTACGAGGCACAGGTGCTGATTCCCTTCATCGGCAACGGCCCGCTGATTTCGTGGATGTATCCGGTATTCGGCATCCGCGGCGCGAGCACCTTCCTGGGTGTGTCGGAATGGACTTTCGGGGCGCTGATCCTGGCCGGCTTCTGGAACAAGCGCCTGGGCATTCTCGGTGCGGCAGGATCGGTCGTCACCTTCATCATGACGGTCACGATCATTCCTTTCATGCCGAACGGCTGGGCCGCTTCCGCCGGCGGCTTTCCGGCCATGGTCGGCAACGTACCGTTCCTGATGAAAGATGTCGTGTTGCTTGCGGTGTCGATCTATCTGCTCAAGGAAGACGTAGTGCGGGCATGCGCGCTCCCCTCTCAATGAATAGCTGTGGGGCGGAGCGTGCCAACACGTTCCGGCCTATGTTTGCCGAACGAATGATGCGCCGAGCTTCCCAGGCTGGGATGAAAATCCCAGCCTATGGCGTCACGCGCCCAGGCCGCTGTGCTATGACTAGGCCATGGCATTTCAGATGAGCACGACGATGGCCAGGCACGTGATGGTTCTGACCGGCGCGATGCTGTGCATGGCCTGCACACCGATCGCCGCCGGCCAATCCTTCAAGCTTGTACGGCAACGGCCAGCCGACTTCGTGGACGTCGGCAAGGCGATTCGGCAGATGCAGTTCGATATGCGCTATGCATCCAGCCACAATTTTGTCGGGCGCAGGGTTCACGGCTACGAAGGTCCCGCCTGCCTGCTGACCAAACCCGCCGTTGCCGCACTCAAAAGCGTCGAAGCCAAGCTGCTGCCGATGGGTCTCACGCTGAAGGCATACGATTGTTACCGTCCGCAGCGTGCGGTGGATGATTTCGCAAATTGGGCGGCGGATCTGAAGGCGACACAAATGCAGGCGGAGTTCTATGCCGCCGTTCCCAAGAATCGCTTATTCGAGGAAGGCTACATCGCGGCACATTCCGGCCATAGCCGTGGCAGCACCATCGATCTCACGATTGTGCCGATCGATAGCAACATTCCGCAGGTTGCAGCCGACATGCCGCTGGTGGATTGCGTAGCGCCGAAACAGCAGCGCGCGCCCGACAACAGCCTGGATTTCGGCACCGGCTTCGATTGCTTCAGCCCCGTGTCGCATCCTTCCTATCAAGCGATTTCGCCGCAGGCGAAAGCGAATCGATTGTTGCTGCAGACCTTGATGATGGCTGCGGGCTTTATGCCGCTGGAAACGGAATGGTGGCATTTCACGTTGAAGGACGAGCCTTATCCGGATACGTATTTTGATTTTCCGGTACGACACATTTCCCGATGATCCCGTAGGCGGGATGGAATACAAGCATCGACAAACCTCAACCAGAAGCTCGGATCGCCATCCCAGCCTGCGCATCCGCGGCCGAATGACGACGACGTTATAACGTCACCCTCGCGTACAAAAAACCGGCGTAGAATGCGCGCCATTCAAGGTCAACCGACTGGCCGACATGATCCGCATCTTTCAGTGTCCTTCCCATCCGGGCGCATCGCGAAAGACCAACAGGCCCTAGCGTCCTGTTCTTCAGGGGCAAACTTCCACTCCTTCCACGAGAAGCATGTACGACTGAGAGCGTGCGTTCGCTCATGGTCATCGCCATGTTCATTCCATTCCATGCGTCTTTCATAGCGACTTGGCCACCGCCGGGCGGACCGCGCTTGGCTGATCGACGACGACAGTCCTAGTCGCGTAGCAACAACGTCATCCATACCAGCCCGCGCACGATCCCGGGCTGCGGCCCTTTGCACTCCAAAACCGGCCCTGACGACATGTCAGGTTCTTTTCATCAAGGACAAACAGCAATGACTGTGCTTATCGCAATTGCAATAGCTGTCGTAGTAATCGTGGCATTGATCTTCATCTCCAACGTATTCGTCTACATTCCCAACGACCGCGTCGGTATCGTCGAGCGGCTATGGGGCGCGCCATCGCTCACGCGTGGCCTGATCGCCTTGAACGGCGAAGTGGGCTTCCAGCCGCACGTGCTGCGCGGCGGCCTGCACTATTTCTTTCCGTTCCAGTACCGCGTGCACAAGGTTGATCTGGTGACGATTCCGCAAGGCGAGCTCGGCTACATCTTTGCGCGTGACGGCCACGAGCTGGTGGACGGCCAGACCTTGGGTGCGATCGTCGACACCGGCATCGAAGACGCCTCCGCGTTCCTGAAGGCCGGAGGCCAGAAAGGTCCGCAGCGCATGATCCTGCGTGAAGGTACGCATGCCATCAACGTCGCGCAGTTCGCCATCATCACCGCATCGCGTGTGCATGGCCTGCTGTTCTCGGATGAAGAAAAGAACACCGTCGACCACATGGGCCAAGTGCTGCGCGAGCGCAATGGCTTCACGCCGGTGGTGATCGGCGGACTGGCGTCGAGCACGGATCGCACCGATCGGCCGGATGACGATCCGCGCGACGTGCTCGGCGTCGTCACCATCCACGACGGCCCGGTGCTGCCGCCGGATGAAATCGTGGCGCCGCGTGTGGGCGAAGACCCTGCCAACAAGGCCACCTTCCACAACAACTTCCAGAACATCAACGCGTTCCTGCGCGCTGGCGGCCGCCGCGGTCGCCAGCACCAGGTGCTGGTGGAGGGCACGTATTACCTCAATCGCCTGTTCGCCACGGTGGAGTTCATCCGCAAGACCACCGTGCCCGTGGGCAGCGTGGGCGTCGTGGTCTCGTACTTCGGCCAGGCGGGCACGGATCGTTCCGGCGATGGCTATTCGCATGGCGAGCTGGTCGACACCGGTTGTCGTGGCGTATGGAAGGAACCGCTGTTGCCGGGCAAGTACGCGTTCAATACGTTTGCGGGCAAGATCCAGCTGGTGCCAACCACCAACTTCATCCTCAAGTGGTCGCAGGAAGTCACCCATGCGCACAAATACGATGAAAACCTCACCGAGGTTGCGCTGATCACCAAGGACGCGTTCGAACCGCTGATGCCGTTGTCGGTAGTGGTGCATATCGACTACCGCAAGGCGCCGCTGGTAGTGCAGCGCTTCGGTGACATCAAGCGCCTGGTCGACCAGACGCTCGATCCGATGGTGTCCGCCTACTTCAAGAACATCGGCCAGACCAAGACCTTGATCGAACTGTTGCAGGAGCGCTCAGCCATCCAGGAAAGAGCCGGCACCGACATGCAGGAACGTTTCGCCGCCTACAACCTCGACCTGCAGGAAGTGCTGATCGGCACGCCGCACGGCAGCCCGGATGCGACGTCCGGCCAGCGCATCGACACCATCCTCAACCAGTTGCGTGATCGCCAGGTGGCGAAGGAACAGATGGAAACCTTCGACCAGCAACAACAGGCTGCCATCAAGGAGCGCAGCTTGCGCGAGGCGCAGGCGAGAAACCAGATCCAGGCCGAACTGACCAAGTCCGAGATCAACGTGAAGATCAAGACCAACGAAGGCGATGCCGCGATTGCGGCCGCGACCAAGGAGGCGCAGGTGATCAACATCAATGCCGATGCCGAGCGCAAACGCCAGATCGCGGTCGGCGAAGGCCAAGCTGCCGCCACGGAAGCGGTGGGCAAGGCCGAAGCCAGCGCCATCCGCGCCAAGGCCGAAGCGTTGACCGGCGAAGGCGCGCGCATGCAATTGATCAACGATCTCGGCAAGCAGTTTGCCGATGCATTGCGCGAAGGCCAGATTGCGATCGTGCCGAAGATTGCGCTGGGTACGGATGGCGGCAATGCGCTATCGACGCTTGCCCAGTTGGCGAATGCGTTCATGGCGGAGAAGCTTGATGCGGATAATGCGGAGAATTGGCAGAGCTGGATCAATGAGCAGCCGAAGCATGAGTGATGTTCGTCGAAGGTAGTATCGATTCGTATCGCAACAGCTCCCTCCCCTACGTGTAGTAGGGGAGGGTTGGGGCCGAGGTATCCCCACGTTTTTTTGCTAAGAAAATTTAGGGGTTACATCGAGCCTATTTCGAAGCGAATCGTCATTCCGGCCTCCGCCGGAATGACGACTAGGCAGGCTCAAGCGCTGCCGCAAGCTTGCCCAACGGCGCACTACAACTATTTCTCCTTCGGCCCCACTCCCATCTTCGCCAACGTCAGCGTCTCATCCGCCCGACCCCAGCCGCCATCGTTGACTTCCTCCACCAACACCATCGAATACGGCCTTACAGCCTCGCCGAAATACTCGACAAACATGGCAGTAGTGCGATGGATGATCTCTTCCTTGCGCGCGGCATCGAGAATACCCTCGGGAAATTTGTAGTTGGCAAACGGCATGGTGCTGCTCCTCAAGCTTGAATGCGCGGCGACAACAAGTCGCCCAGCTGGATGCGGCGCAGGAACTCCGCGCGGATGCGGTCGGCCACTACGTTGACTACCTCGCAACCGTCGTCGGCAGGATCGACGTGCACGCGGAACGGACGATGGCCGTACGGTGCATTCACCACCTCGACCACGGCACGGGCGACGCTGGCGGGGTCGGCATCCGGCGGTTCGCAGGCGGCCAGGTTTTTCAGCGCTTCCTCGGCCAGCCCTTGCGTGGTGCCTTGTTCGTAGGCCGCTTGGCGTTCCTTGTCGGCCGGCGTGGCCGAATGCAGGAAATGATTGGTGCCCTTGGTGAAGGCGCCGGGTACGACGATGGTGGTCTCGATGCCCCAGCGCGCCAGTTCGCTGGCATAGCTCACGGCCACGGCGTCCATCGCGGCTTTCGCGGCAAAGTAGGGCGCCAGGAACGGTGGCGTGCCGCCACGATGGCTGCTGCTGCCGATCCACAGCAGCATGCCGTGTCGTTGTTTGCGTAACTGTGGCAAGGCTGCACGGTTCACGCGCTGGGTGCCGAGTACGTTGACGTCGTAGAGCTGCGCGTATTGTTCCGGCGTAAAGGCTTCGGCAGCGCCGAATACCATGTGGCCGGCGTTGTGCATCACGATGTCCAGGCGGCCCTGTTCGGCGAGCACTTGCGCCACAGCGGCATCGGCGGATGCCTGGGATTGCACGTCCAGTTCGATAGCACGCAGCTGCACTTTGTTGGCAGTGGCATACGCCTTGACCGCTTCGACCTGCGGTGCATTGCGCCCGGCGGTGTCGCGCATGCTGGCGTACACGATGTGTCCGGCATCGGCCAGCGCGCGTGCGCTCATCGCGCCGAAGCCGCTGGATGCACCGGTGATCAGGATGACTTGTTGCTGGTTCATGATTTTCTCCAAGGGCTCAGGCGAAACCGCCATTGACGCGAAGCACCTGGGCATTCACCCAGGAACCGTCCGGACCGGCGAGGAAAGACACGGCGGCGGCAATTTCTTCCGGCGTGCCGAGGCGTTCCAGCGGCGCGAGCTTGGCGATCTGCGCTACCTGCTCATCCGACTTGCCGGTGAAGAACAACTCGGTGGCGACGGGACCGGGGGCGACCGCGTTCACCGTGATGTCGCGGCCGCGCAATTCATTGGCAAGCACGTGCACCAGGCCTTCCACGCCGGCCTTGCTGGCGATGTAAGCGCCATACGCCGGAAAGGCCTTGGCCAGCACGCTGCTGGAAAGCGCGATGATGCGGCCGCCCTTGCCCAGCTGTTGCGCCGCCTGCGCCATCACCAGGAAGGCGCCGCGCAGATTGGTGGCGATGGTCTTGTCGAAGGCGTCCAGGCTGCTTTCGGCGATCGGCGCCAGCGGCATGATGCCGGCGCTGTTGACCACAACGTCGATGCCGCCGAAGGTTTCCCTTGCGGCAGCGAACAAGCGGGCGACGTCCGCCGGGTTGCCGACATCGCCCCGCACGGCCACCGCGTTGCCGCCAGCGGCTTCGATCGCGGCAACGGTTTCCTCTGCCTTGGCGGCATTGCCGGCGTAGTTGACGACGACGGCGAAGCCATCCTTGGCAAGGCGCATGGCAATGGCCTGGCCGATGCCGCGGGAGCCACCGGTGACGATGGCCGTTTTCAGTTGGATTCGACTGGATAGGTTCTGGCTCATGGGAGGGCTCCTGTGAGGGGGCTGGTTGGACGGGAGCCAGTCTGGTCGTTCGCGCTGTTGGGATAAATCCTGCTAGCCTGATAACCAAATTCAACCAGGCTCAATAATCCCTCCGTGGATCGCCTCCAAACCCTGCAGCTGTTCACCCGCATCGTGGAAGCCGGCAGCTTCAGCCGGGCGGCGGACATGCTCGACATTCCCCGCGCCACCGCGACCTACGCCATCAAGGAGCTGGAAACGCGGCTGGGCGTGCGGCTGCTCGAGCGAACCACGCGCCAGGTGCGCGCCACCCTGGACGGGCAGGCGTTCTACGAGCGCTGCGTGCACATCCTCAGCGAACTGGACGATGCCGAATCCGCCCTGCGCCACGTCGCCGCCAATCCGCGCGGCAGCTTGCGTGTGGATATGTCCGGCACGCACGCCATGCACATCGTGCTGCCGCACATCGACGACTTCCGCCGCCGCTATCCCGGCATCGACATGGTGATCAGCTGCGGTGACCGCCTGGTCGACCTGGTGCGCGAAGGCGTGGATTGCGTAATCCGCTCCGGCACGCCACGCGATTCGGCGCTGGTGGCGCGCCCATTGGCGCGCATGCCGCAATTGATTTGCGCCAGCCCCGACTATCTCGCCCGCGTCGGCACGCCGCATCATCCGGATGAGCTGGCCGCGCACCAGCTCGTGAAATTCCTTTCCAACAGCGGCATCGACCACACGCTGGACCTGATCGTCGACGGCAAGCCGCGCAGCGTCGCCGTCGGCGGCTGGATAGCCGTCAACGATGCCGAAGCCTATGTGGTCTGCGCGATGCGAAGCTGCGGCCTGATTCAATTGCCGCGCTATCACGTGGAAAGTTTCTTGCGCGACGGGCAATTGGTGGAAGTGCTGGCTGACTGGCCGAGCCCCGGCTTGCAAGTGTCCGCCTTGTATCCGTATCGACGGCAACTGTCGCCGCGCGTGCGAGTGTTCGTGGAGTGGATCAGCGTCTTGTATCAAGCGCGGTTCGGTGCGCTCGATGGGAGCGTCTAACCGTGCTCGTTTGCCGGTAGCAATCGCCGATCGAAGGATCGCCACAAACCATCGCGCCCTTCGATGCTGACAATGGCCTGTTCCGCATTCGCGGCCGACGCCCCGTTGCCGGAATGCTCGATGACAAACGCCAGCGCCGCCTTCCGGGAAGGAAAACGCATGGCCTTGTCACCATGGACCAGGATGCTGTCGGGGCAATCGACGCCGGAATAGGGCAGGTAAAACTGTATCAAGACCTGGCAGGACCCATGCGGACCTGCGCCGTACTGTGGCAACGGCTCTATCCAGCTTGCGTGAAATTGACGTTTTACTGAAGCGAACGAACTGGACGCCTCAGGTCATGATGGTGCACCGCGTGCATGCTCGTGCATGCCGGAAGCTTGCGGGATGGTGCAAACGACGCGATAGGTGTTGGAGGCAACTTGCTTGTAGAGGCAGCTGCCGTTACGCGCCGCCAATTGATCCACGATCCTGGCCCAGGTCCCTTGTTTTGCGCTCGAGACCTTGCACGCAATCTTGATGCCTTGATGCACGTCGTGCGCATCGTGCAATTCCGGCATTTCGTCCGCCGTGATCTCGAACAGATGCCGTCCACCCTTGTGGAGAAATTCATCGAAACGCAGCACGTTCGTTAAATGCATGACAGTCATGCGTGCACCTCGCGTCTTCTTGTTTTTGATCCATCGAGAATACCGTGACGATCTTTACACGCACGTTAATCGCTGTTCGGCGGGTCGCGAAGTGTTCACATACCTTAAGGCAACACTGATCAAGTATCGCCGTCGTCACCAGTCCTGCGGCATGTGGACAGACAGGGCTGGCCCCAACAGGTTGAATTCAAAGTGATGGGGTGATATCTGGAAGGCCCGCAGGCTGCGCCGCGCAGCTTGGCAAGACGGCCAGTCTTCCCGGCGCCTCGCGACACACCCTGCAAGCCTTCCAGTCATCATGACGACGGCGATACTTGATCAGTGTTGCCTTAAGGATATTTGCCCTATCGCACACCCGTCCGCGCGATGAGCGATTGTTCCGTTTCGTGAAGATCAGCGATCACGTTGCGACCACACAAAACTGGTAAAGGTACGCGTTACCGAGTTCCCGCGTGTCTCCAGGGGGCCTCCCGACCTCGGAAGTGGTTCAGGCATTCATGGTTGGACTTCTTTTGCAGCGAGTCGTCTTCGGAGGACGCGTGATTGTATGGACATCGATTCGGAGGCACGTCTACACCCCACCGTTCACAAGGCGGTCTCAGCTTTGCAAGCGGGCGACAAACTCACCTGGCTGACTTGCTTTACTGCTTCAGCCAAGCTGTTCGACAACGGCAAGCGCAGGGGCTTTCATCAGTTTTCGCGCGACAACGTCGGCGTGATGTACTTCACGGCCATCGAGCACATCGATAGCGACGGCAGAGGCGTGCGTGGTTGGTTCCACCTCGACGATGCCGAAGAGATCGTGGCGTACTTCAAATTCCGTATCGATACCGCAGAGATGTGTAGCCGGCTGGATGTCTACCGATTGGAAGGAGCGCGGCATCTTCCCTTGCAGGGCATCTGAGTTGGCAGATCGGGCTGGCGCAACCTTGCGCGCAGGATGGTCTGCTTACCACCTATTCCCGCTCAAACTTCCCAACACGCGCACGCTGCACGCCGGGCAACAACTGCCCGCGCCAATCATCCGCCACACCCACTTGCCCGTTCGCACGCGCCGCTTGCACGCCGGCCACATCCACTTCAGCCAACAGCCAACCCGATGCAGCATCCAGTTCGGCAAGCACGCCGCCATCCGGCAAGCCATGGTCCGGTTGCACATAAATCGCCGCGCGTCCGGTATTCGTATCCAGCGCCGCGCTCCATTCGCTTTTGCCCGCCGTCACCGCACACAGCACGGGGATCTGGTTTTCCAGCGCGCGCGCCTGGCAGCCGATACGCACGCGCGCCGCGCCCGCCGCGGTATCGGTACAGCTGGGTACCAGCAGCAGAGCTGCGCCGGCCTCGGCTTGCGCGCGTGCGTAGAGCGGAAATTCCACGTCGTAGCAAATGTTGATGCCCACGCGGCCAAACTCGGTGTCGAATACCTTGAGCGCGTTGCCGGGCGTGATCACCCTGGCTTCTTTCTCAAAACCGGTAAGGCGCAGCTTTTCCTGCCACGCATGATGACCTTGCGGATCGAACAGCAGGCTGCGATTGCGGTAGCTGCCATCGTCGCGAAGGCGCAGGAAGCTGCCGGCGAGCACATAGATGCCATGCTGACGCGCGATGCCGCCGAACAACGATAGCCAGCGCGCATAGAGCGTATCCACCGATGCCAACGAGCGATGCAGATCGTGGTAGATCTCCGGCCCGAATGCATAGGCCAGTTCCAGCGCCAGATATTCAGGCAGCACCACCAGCTGCGCGCCTTGCGCGGCGACGGCCGCCAGTTCACGCTCGACGCGTGCGGCGAAGTCATCGAAGTGCCGAGGGGCATCGACCGGCCATTGAGCGACGGCAAACGTCACTTTCATCGTGTTCAGGGCTCCAGCGAGCGTGACCAGAAACGCAACAGATGAGGGCTGGCTTCCTCCTGCCCAAGCTCGCGCCACGAAAGCTCGCAGAACAGGTCCCGTTGGCGCTGATAACCACGCTTGGCCCAGAACCCGTCGTTAGACCGATACTCCGGCGGCCGGCGGGGATCGTGCTCATCGCGCTCCACCGCGCAGAACACCGTCTGCTTGAAACCGTTGCGCCGCGCGTGTGTCTCGCGCTCGTCGAAAAAACGATGGCCGATGCCCTTGCCGCGATAAGCATGCAACAGCACCGACTCGCCGAAATAGAAAATCGGCTCCAGCGCATACCCCTTCTTGCGGAAGGGCAGCTGAAAGGCCATCTGGTCGTCCAGCAGCGGCATGCCGGTCGCCGCGCCCACCACTTCCTGGTCATCCAGCGCCAGCACGAACACGCTGCGCGGCGAACGCGCGTACGCCATCAGATAATCGCTCTCGTAATCCGTGCTGCCTTCATACAGATACGGATAATCGCGGAACACGGTGGTGCGCAGCCGGGCCAGATCCTCCAGATAGGGCGCCACGGCTTCGCCGGTGCAGCTGAGGATGTGCAGCGTCATCGTTGCTTCCCGTGCTCAGGCGGATACCTGGGCGATCCAGTCGTTGAGGTTGTAGTAATTGGTGACGCGCACGATCTTGCCGTCCCGGGTGTCAAAGAATGCACCGCCGGGCAGCACGTAGCGTTGCCCGCGTGCCGGGGGCAGTCCTTCGTCGTCGGCGAGATATTCGCCACGCACCACGTATTCCGCCGCCGCGCGATGAGCATCGGCCGCCGCCATCACCACGATATCGGTCAGCTGCTCGCGATAGCTGCGCGCCATACGCGCAAGAAAGGCCCGAAACGCCTCCCGCCCCGATTCGCGCGAGCCTTGATTGGTGTCATGCACCACGTCATCGGCCAGGCAATCGAGCATGGCCGGCCAATCGCCACGATTGAAAGCGGCGTAGTAGCGTTCGATCAGGGCAACAGCGTCGGGCATCGGCAATGCTTCCACGGCAACGGCAATTAGCTTAGACCACCGGGCGGTGCATCGGGCTCGTGAATTTATGCCAATTTCCACGGCAAAGCCGTCTCGATTGCTCAAGACGCCGTGGCTTGCTTTGCACAAGCATGCATTGCCGATGTTGTCGGCTGCTTGACGCAGCAAGCTCGAGTCGCTGATGCAGGCCGGGGAGAGGCCGGCACAGCCGACCAGTCGACAGGGCGTCGACAGCACCGGCGGGGAGATCCAACACGTTATTGCATGCCACGCCGGCCGCGAACCGGCGTGAAGCGAACGCTTTTTTCTTTTTTTCAGCTTTTGCAGAAACCGCATTGCTCCTCGTTCTGCCCAACATCCACTATCACGAGGAAACAACATGAGCATGTCGAGATTACTGCCCTGGCTGGCATTGTTTGCCCTGTGGGCCAACACGGCCGCGAGTCAAACCTGGACGCCGCTGAAAAATCCACCGCCCGTTTCCATCGGCTACATCGCGCTGGCCACCGATGGCAGCGTGCTGGCGCATGCGGAAACCTCACCCGCCACCGCCGACTCGCAGTGGTACAAACTCACGCCTGACAGCAGCGGCAGTTACGTCAACGGAACCTGGAGCCAGCTTGCTTCGATGCCGGCCGGCTATGCGCCGTTCGATTTCGCCGGCGGCGTACTCGCCGATGGCAAGCTGCTGGTGGAAGGCGGTGAGTACAACAACGGCGATGATGTGGAATCCAACCTCGGCGCCATCTACGACCCGGTCGCCAACACATGGACGTCCGTATCGCCACCTTCCGGCTGGACGCAGATCGGCGATGCGTCCGGCGTGATCCTGGCCAACGGCAGCTTCATGATGGGGCAGCAAGGCTTGTTCAACAGCGCGCTGTTCAACGAAGCCAACCTCAGCTGGAGCATCACCGGCACCAACAAGCCCGACTACAACATCGAAGAGAACTGGCTACTGCTGCCCAACAGCAAAGTGTTGAACGTCGAAACCTATGCCTATTCGCTCTACAACCCGACCGGCACCGGCTCCGAAATCTACGACCCCGCCACCGGCCAATGGAGCGATGCCGGCAGCACTGTCGTGCAGCTGTGGGATTCGGCGGCCAATTGCGGCGGCGAAAACTCGGCCAGCTATGAAATTGGCCCGATGGTGCTGCGCCCCGACGGTACCGTGTTCGCCACCGGCGCCAACGCCTGCGGCGCCGGCCACACTGCTATCTACGACACGCACACCGGCACGTGGAAGGCTGGGCCGGATTTTCCCAACGGCCTGGACATCGCCGATGGTCCGGCCGCCGTGGAAACCAACGGCAATGTGTTGATGATGGCCAGCCCCGGCATCTATCAAACCTCGCCTACCTTCCTGGAGTGGAACGGCAGTACGTTGACCATCGTGCCGACGCCCTCCACCGCTACCGGGGATTCCTCCTGGTACGGCGCGATGCTGGTATTGCCGAACGGCCAGATCCTGTTCTCCGACATCAGCCAGAACCTGCAGGTGTGGACGCCTGCCGGCAGCTACCAGCCCGCGTGGCAGCCTACCGTCAGCGCGGTCGCCGCCACGCTGGTGCCTGGCAGCACGTATCCGATCTCGGGCACGCAATTGAACGGATTGTCGCAAGGTGCGGCCTATGGCGACGACCAGCAGATGGCGACCAACTATCCGCTGGTGCGTATCGTCAACACGGCGACCGGCCACGTGTTCTATTGCCGCACGCACGGGCACAGCAGCATGGGCGTGGCAACCGGCAGCACCATCGTCTCCACCAGCTTCGATGTGCCCACCAACATCGAAACCGGTGCAAGCGAGCTGTACGTCGTTGCCAATGGCATTCCGTCGAATCCGGTGGCGGTCACGGTGAGTGGCGGAAGCGCCGGCAGCACCGCAACGCTAAACCCGACCAGCATCAACTTCGGCAATGTGGCGGTGAACGGCTACAGCAGCTGGCAATCGGTAACGCTGACCAATAACGGCAGCAATGCCATCTCGATCAGCAACGTGACGCTGAGCAATGCTGCGTACACCGATCAAAGCTATTGCAGCGGCACGCTCGCCGCCGGCGCGCAATGCGTGATCTACGTGCTGTTACACCCGACCGCAAACGGCAGCTTCAACGGCAGCCTCACCATCACCGACAGCGCCACCAACAGCCCGCAAGTGGCCAACCTCACCGGCACCGCAGGTAACAACGGCGGCAACAACATCAACTACTCCGGAAGTATCGGTGCACAAGGCGGCTATGCCTACACCGCAAACTTCACCAGCAGCGCCGGCACGGTAACGGCCACGCTCAACGTTCCGGCCGGCACGAGCTGGCGTTTTGTCGCCGACAATGCCACTACCAACCAGGCCATCGCCGAGCAGGATGGCGGTGGCGCGCTGACCATTTCCTACCCGGCCGTCGCCGGGGATAGCTACAACTTCTTTGTACAGGCAACGGCGGGGGCCGGAGCCTGGTCGATCAGCGGGTCACATCCGTAATCCGTAATGGTCTTGCTCCCTCTCCTGTATACGCAGGGGAGGGAATAGCTCAAGACTCCGAACTCAGGGATGTTCGGCAACTAGGTCGCACACACCCAAAGCCATGGCTGCGACGGCTGGCCAAAGGTGCATGCCGCGTAGCCGCTCATGCCTGGCTTGCCCGCTTCCCCGCATGCTTGGCCTGGTCTTGATCGACAGGTTCACCACTGACAACGACCCGATTGCGGCCAGCCCGCTTGGCCTGGTAAAGCGCGGCGTCGGCCTCCTTGCACAAACGCTGCAGTTCATACCCCGATGTGTCGGTACAAGCCAGGCCAAGACTGGCGGAAAACGATACGACTCCGCCATCGACATCGATCAAGCTGGCTGCCAACGCCATGCGCATGCAGTCGGCAATCACGATGCCTTCATCGCGTTGGCAATCGACCAACAGCACGCAGAATTCCTCGCCGCCGAGACGGCCGAATAGATCATCGGTACGCAATTGATGCCGGCAGATGGCGACGGTGCGTTTCAGTACCGTATCGCCTAGTGCATGACCATGGGTGTCGTTGATTTGCTTGAAGTGATCGAGGTCGATGGCGATGAGGCAGGCGCTGCTGCGTTTTTTCTCAAGCAGGCGCAGGGCGCGTTCGGCTTCGGTGGTGAAGTGTTGATAGTTGAAGATGCCGGTGAGTCCATCCATGCTGGAAAGTTGCTTGAAGCGGAGTTGCGAGCGCTTTAGGCGGAAAAGCCAGATGACTATTGACACCAGCACCAACACTAGCAGGACTATATAAAGACGACTGGTCTCGACCACTTTGGCGGCTAAGGCCTGTTGCAGTTTAAGAATACTGTTTTGCCTGTTGAGGCCATCCGCCTGCATCTTTTGGACAAGCAAGTGCTGCTCGGTCACGTCGTAGGCGAGTGCTCTGGCATGAACGTCGTCAAGATGATTTTTCTCGAGAGCGGAATAGTGTTCGTGATAAACGAGTGCGACAGCATCGTGCCCCTGCTTTTTCTCAATCTCGTAAAGCACTTGATAGTCGTTCATCACCCAGTCGCCGGTGTCGTCGGGATGACTCATGGCCAAGGCTGCCAAGGCGATTTTTTTTGCTTCGCTGACATTGCCCAATTGGAGATAGGCCTGCGCGCGCTCTACCTGCGAAGACAACATGTGAGGGTAAAAATGAGCGTTAAGGACAGACGGGGCGACTTGGTCGAGCAAAGCCAAAGCCTTGCGTGGTTGTTTCTCATCGATATAAAGATTGGCTAGAACCAGCCACATGGAGTTGCCGAGTACCTTGTCCTGCGGTGCAGTGCAGGCATCGATGGCCCGGCGTACTTCCGAACTGCCTGATGTCAGCCGATTGCCGTTATAGAGCGCCGACACCTCCATAACGAGAGGGGGGCATAACGTTCCCCCGGGAGGGATCGTGTCTTCCGCCATGCGCGCGTACTGGACCGCCAAATCGATTTGGTCGGCAAAGTCCAGTGTTATGGATAGATTTATCAGCAGATCGAAACGTATCCGAGGATCATTGATCTCGGGCAGGGTCGATGCAAGGTGATTGGCTAGCGTAAAGGCTTCTTCGTAACGCCGATTGATCGACAGGATTTTTACAAGAAGTGCCGATGCTTTAGTAATCAACTTCGGGTCGCCCGAGCGAGCAATGATCTGGCGAAGCGCTTGTTCCGATTTGTCATAGTTCCCATCGAACTGGGCGTTCCATGCATAGAGATATCGCAGGTGCCAGTGCTCGACTTCAGGGAGGTGGGAATCTTGCTGCTGAATTTGCTCCAGCATCTGCACAAATAAAGGATGATTTTCCACCCTCAGGCTTTCAGCTTGATCGAGAAATTTGGCCGGATCCGCTATAAGCGCAGTTGCATGTCCTGGCTGCACGAGCGCACCCCAAAATATGGCTATCACCACAGGCCATAAGCTGATGCGGATCGGCAGCCAAGACATGCAGGGCTGCCTACTTCTCGACCGGCACGGAGGGAGTCGTGGGCAGCGGAACCTCCAGCGGCTCATTTTCCTCTGTATCTTCGTCGCGACCAGGGGCGATATTCACTTGAGGTGATTGCTGCCGTATTGGTCCCAATTCCTGGGATAACCGCGAGCTATCACTGAACGCCACTGCTTCCTTGAGTGCCTCGGAGGCTTTCGCCTGTGTAAGCATTTTGCTCAGGTCTCCCGTCGAAGCGTGGCGCAGCGAGGCATCGCGGCCAATGGCTTCCAGCAAGTCGATTGTGTCTGTCATGTCATTTCCCCTGTTTTCTATATGACGATTGTGGTGCAGCGGAGCAGGGGAATGCAGATACCCTGCTATCGCGGCTAAGGCTCGCCATTTAAGCCATTATCACGCCGGTTGATGGCGTCGTGCACATCAGGGTTTTCTCTTCATACGCGCGATCCACGAAAAAACCCGTGCTTGGCCGGTCAGTGCTACATGTTCGCCATCATGTCTGCCCCTTCCAGCTTATCCAGCGCGTCCAGCCGCTCTCGCATCACCAAGTTCGCTTTCAAGGTCTGGGCCGGCGGCAGGATCACTGTTTCCTCCGTGGTCAACGCGATATCGGGCAAGCTGCGCAGCGCTATGTGGCGAATCTGCGGCTTGTCGATCGGCAACGTCGCCCCTCGGTAGACGATCACCTCGTGATCCAGCGGATAATCCTCGCTCAGCCGATCTACTAACACCTGCCGGTATGCTGGTCCGGTCTGGAAGCGCCCCAGTGATCGGTCGCCGACCAAGCCGACTTGCCATAGCACCAGATAACCAGCTGGATCGATACGCCGCTCGTACAACAGCAATTGGCTGGCTTCGAAATGCTGGCACCCGAACCGGCCCGGATCGATGCCTAGGTCGGCATAAAGGCAATCCTCGGCCGAAATACCCGGCTCCATATGCGCCTCAAACCCTTCCGCGCGCGCCATCTCGATGGCTTTGTGCGGCGACCAGGCAAAGATACCGGGATGCCCATAAAAAACTCCGCAAACCCGTTTGCCGGCGCGTACCTCGTCCAACATCAACGCGACCCACTCCTTATAAGTTTTCAGCCGCGACTTGCCTTCCTTGTAATAGGGCTGAAGGCTGCGCACATCCGGATGCTTGCGCTGCAACCACTTTTCGACCACGGCGTCGGAAAGCGCCGCGAACACCACATCGGCGCGCTCGATATGGCTGCGCGCCAGCGGAGTGAGGTGGGAGCCTAGGGTCATGCCCATGCCCACGCAAGCAAGACTGCCGCGGCGGGTGTCTTGGGATACCGGGAGAATCAAGGTGCTCATGATGATGCCTTGCCATAACGTACTCATGCAAACCAAGAACAAAGCAACTTGTGTGCCTGCTCCGCAACGAGGATCCGCAGGCCGATTCATAAATCGCCCAGCATAAGCGCAATCACCCATGGCCATCTAATCAGCAACAGGTGTCGGAGACAAACTTGGACGACAAGGCTGCAACAAGGATGGAACACGTCACCGATGAACCATATTTGTCAGGTTGCCTGGAAAGTATTCCCGGCCTACGGGGACGCGAACCACGCTCGACTTCATCCCTGCCATCGGCCACCATTTCATGCTTGTCGGCACAAGGGAACACAGGCATGGCAAAGAGCGCAGCGCAAAGCAGCAAGTCCCCTTCGCAACTGATCGACGCAAGAATCGAAGAGCTGGGCGATTGGCGTGGCCAAACACTCGGCCGGCTGCGCGCCCTGATCAAGCAGGCCGAACCGAAGGTGGTCGAGGAGTGGAAATGGCGCGGGGTACCGGTGTGGTACCACGAAGGCATGATCTGCACCGGCGAGACCTACAAGAACGCGGTGAAGATGACTTTTGCCAAAGGTGCCGCGCTGCCCGATCCGGCAAAGCTGTTCAACGCCAGCCTGGAGGGCAATACCCGGCGTGCCATCGATTTTCATGAGGGTGAGAAAATCAACGAGAAGGCGTTGAAGGCGCTTATTCGGGCGGCGATGGTGTTGAATGAATCGAAAGCCAAAAAGTAATCCGCCTCTTGATTGCTTTTTCTGCTTGCTGCCAGTGAGCCGATAGAACCAGTTCCCTCTCCCCTTCGGGGAGAGGGTTAGGGTGAGGGGCTGGGCCTTGCGGGGAGCCCGCCAGATACGCCTTGGTTTTGCTTTTTTTGAATCTTGCACAGAGCGGGCTATCCCGCGGGATCCGCCCCTCACCCCAGCCCTTTCCCCGGGGGGAGAAGGAGCGTTGTGGCGTCGTGATCGAGAGAGGCGAATCAGCGTTCAATCATCCTTCCCAAACAATCCACCAAGCACCGACCCGATCACGCCACCGGCAATGGCACCACCGATCGAACTACCCGAATCACCGCTCAAGACAGGCGAACTCGTTCCCGCATCGCGGGCAAGATACGGCTCCAACGCATGCGCCAGGTTCGGCATGGTGAGCGTCTGCAGCCAAACCTGGCCCGGGCCGGTGAGGTTGGCAATGAACAGACCGTCGCCGCCGAAGAGCTTGTTCTTCAGGCCGGGGATCATGCTGATATCGAAATTCACCGTGCCTTCGAACATGCCCACGTGTCCCGGATGCACCTGCAAGGTTTCGCCAGCGGCGAGCGTGTAGGTCACGATCTCGCCGCCCAGTTCGACCCACGCGCGGGCATTGCCGGTCAGCTTTTGCAGCACGAAACCATCGCCGCCAAAGATGCCGGCGCCGAGCGAGCGCTGGAAACCGATCGACAGTTCCACGCCTTCCGTGCCGCACAGAAAACCGTGGCGATGGATGAAATAGGTGTGGCCGGGATTCACCTGCACTTCCACGATCGACCCGGGCACTTTCGCCGCGAAGGCCACCACGCCGGGCGAGCCGGACGTCCCGTATTCATTCATGAAAATGCCGCCGCCCGACAGCGCGCGCCCGATGACTCCCAGAAAACCGCTGGCGCCGGCCGTGCGCGCCGAGGTCTGCAGCACAACGCTGCGTGTCATCCAGGAAAAACGGCCGGGTTCGGAAATAATGCGGTCACCTTGCTCCAGGCCCACTTCCAATACGGGCAAGGTCGTCCCTACGGTACGCGTCTTCATTGCTTGCTCCCCTAACAGGTATGAGTATCTGCCAGCCATGTGCACACGGCCCCGGTCCGAACGCATTCTTGCCGAACGGTCTCCCCGGCAGGGAGTGCCATAACTCAGATGTGCCGTAGTTTGCTCGGTCTTTCTTGCGAGTAACTGACACAGCGGCTACCTTCCTCCCATGAGCACTCCCCAGCGCCAACTGCGATTTACCAGCCCCTTGAGCCAATACGGCAACGAGGGTGCTTCGACACGCAATCGCTGAACCCGCGCAGTTTCCTTCGTATCCGCTGTTCCTTGGTTCAAGGGGTTTTCCTCCCCGGCGCTCTGCCGAGCGCCTTGCGCCCATCGCCTTTTGGACGAGGAACCTATGAACACGAATACGTTGAGCTTGCGCGCCTTGCGCCAAGCGCTGAATCTGCGCGACCTGACCCATCCCGATGACGGCCCGCACGCCATGCAGATCCTGATCGAAGATCTGCTGCGCGCCTTGCAGGCAGCGTGGCACTGCGACATCAAGGTCCACCGGGAAAGCCCGATCGTGTCGGTCGAAGATAATTACGACAAGCTGCGCTATCCGCCCGACGGCGCAGCGCGCGATGCTCGCTATAGCCGGTATGTCACCGGCAAAACACTATTGCGCACGATGGCTTCCGCGATGGTGCCTGGCGCGATGCGTTCGATCGCCCATGACATGCCGGACGATGTGCTGCTGGCTTGTCCAGGCATGGTATATCGGCGTGATTGCATCGACCGGCTGCACACGGGCGAGCCGCATCAGCTCGATCTTTGGCGCGTGTGCAGAACCAAGCGCATGGGCGAAAACGAGCTTCGCCAGATGATCCGGATCGTCGTCGACACGGCACTGCCCGGCATGCCGTGGCGCACGGAACCGCGGGTGCATCCTTACACGCTTGCCGGCCTGCAGATCGACGTCGAACAGCAGGGTGAATGGATCGAGATCGGCGAGTGCGGCATCGCCCATCCCGAGATCATTGCCGAAAACATGCCCGGCATCGAAGGGCTCAGCGGCCTGGCCTTGGGACTGGGGCTCGATCGCCTTTTGATGCTGCGAAAACACATCAAGGACATCCGGCTGCTGCGTTCGACGGACGCGCGCGTCACCGCGCAACTGCAGGATCTCGCGCCGTACCGGGAGGTATCGTGCATGCCGCCGGTGCTACGCGACATCTCGCTCGTTCTCGACACGCACGCGGAGCTTGAAGACCTCGGCGACAAGGTGCGCGAGGCCCTGCTCGCCGATGCCGACGTCGTCGAACATGTCGAGATCCTTTCGCAGACACCCTATGACGCGTTACCGGCGGCAGCCCGGGCACGCTTGGGCATGTCGCCGGGACAACAGAACGTGCTGCTTCGCATCGTGATGCGAGCGCTCGATCGCACGCTGACCAGCGAAACCTGCAATGTCTATCGCGATGCCATCTACGCGAAGCTCCACCAAGGGAGCGTGTGGCACTGGGCGACGAAGACGTAGCCGATCCAGCCCTATTCAGTGCGTATTCGGTGACGTGGGTTTGCAGGTGCAGCACGGCGTAAATCAAGGAAATGCTTGGATCGATCCAGGTTATGTGCTGCCCTGCAATATCAATAGTAGGGGGAAATACTTACACATCAACGACATAAGTTTAAATTTCTAAATTTGAATCGATGCAAATTTCTGTTGACAGGTATCTTTGCCGACCTAATGATTGGCCCGCTCGGGACATTCAGTCCAACGTTGTCACGAGAGCCGGCATGCCTGGGGAGTCTGGGAAGCCGGAGACGCGCAGTGGTGATCTCACCTGCCGCACGCGTCAGTGACTAGGGCAATGGCATATCTGAAAAAGCAGTCATGGAGGGCGATGGCATCGCCATGGCTCATGGGTGGATGTGCGCCCTAAAAAAGCCGCGAAGGCGGCAAAGCAAACAAAGATTGGGGAGGAAGCAATGAGCAAGTACCCGTTTCGTTTGGGCAGCAGCCTGCGTGCCAGCATACGCATCGGCTTGTGGGCTGCCGCCATGGCCAGTGGTTCGGTGTTCGCACAGGGCATCACCGGTGGCGTCTACGGCAATCTGCCGGCAGGCAAAGACATCGCAGCCGAAGTGATCAACCCGGCCACGGGCTACGACAGCACCGTGCATGCCGACGCCAATGGGCATTACTCCGTCACCGGCCTGATGCCGGGTAACTACGTGGTCAAGCTGCTGCGCGACGGCAACGTTGTCGACCAGCGCAACGTGGTGGTGACCGCCGGCTCCAACAGCCCTGCCATCTTCGGTGCCGCAGGCGCCGTGGCAAGCGGCAATGCGAAGGAGCTCAACGCGATCACCGTTACCGCCGCACAGCCTGCGGTCAACGCGATCGACGTCACCACCAGCCAGCAGATCCAGACCTGGAATTCCACCGACATCAATCGGCTGCCATTGGTCAACGCCGACCTGCTCAACGTTGCTTCCATGCAGGCGAACGTCACCAGCATCGCCAGTTCGCACGGCCCTTCGCCGCAGTTCAATGGCGCGTCCGGTACCGAGAACCGTTACTTCATCAACGAATTCAACATGACCGACATGCAGCAGGGTGCTGCGCCGGACAAGATTCCGAATGAAGCCTTCGCCAGCATTTCCACCGTCGACGGCGGCATGGATGCGAAATACGGCAGTGCGTTGGGCGGTGTCGTATCGGGCACGATTAAGCAGGGCTCCAATACCTTCAAGGGTGGCGTGGATTTGCAGTTCAATCCACCCACCGGTTTCTTCAATGAAAACGGCAAGAACGCGTACGACTATAAAGGCAACCTGGTTACCGCCAACCAGTTGAGCCACTGGTCGCCAAGCGTGTTGCAGGATTACTGGGTGTCTGGCCCGATCATCAAGGACAAGGTGTTCTTCTATCTGCTCGGCGAAATCCAGCCGAACAACTATGGCCAGGGTGTGCAAGGCGCCATTCCCACCACGGCCTATGACGGCCAGTACAAGTACCTCACCGAAGACCGCAACAAGCAGTTGCTCGGCAATTTCACCTGGAATATCGCCACCGGCCACACGCTCAACGTCTTCTTCGACCGCCAGCTCAATAACCAGAACATCTCGCAATATCCGCTGGCGACGCCGTACGACCCTTCCAGCGCGGCGCCGGCATTGCAGAACTGGAGCGGCGTGGCCTGGCGCAACCGCATGCTGGTCGCCAACTATCACGGCCAGATTACCGATACGCTTTCGGTATCGGCGATGGCGGGCACCTCGCAGCAGAATTTCACTTCGTATCCGCAATACGGGTTAAACGTACCCTATGTACGCGTACAGGACCCGGACAATCAGAACAACACGCAAACCTTGTCCAACGGCGCCAGCAGCAACTATTACCTGCGTTATCGCATGATGGGCTCTCGCGTCGACTTCACCTGGGACGTTACCGACAACCATGAGATCACCTTCGGTGGCGAGCAGTACAGCCCCACCATGGCGCAGTCGAATATCCCCAACCCGAACTCGTGGACTTATAGCCGCTGCAGTACGGCATTGGGACCGAACGAGGCTTGCCAAATCAACGGGCAGACCATCAATCCGCAGACCGGTCAGCCTTTTGCGCCGGGAACATCGTATGTCACCCTGGCTTACGCGCCGCGTGTCTACTACAACAGCTCCCCCACCTACGGCTTCTATCTGGCGGACAGCTGGCACTTTGCCGAAAACTGGATGGCGTATGTCGGCGGTCGCTACGACAACTACGCGATGACCGACAACGTCAACGTCAAGATGTACAGCAAGGGCAACTTCACGCCACGCATCGGCGTGGCGTGGGACGTCCATGGCGATTCGAGCCTGAAGATCGGCGCTACGGCGGGTGAGTACACCGAGGGCATACCGCTCTATTTCAATGCCTATGGCGGCACGCCGGGCCAGGGTTACATCAGCACCAAGACCAGCTACCTGTATTCCGGCGTGGGTAGCGGTTCCGTACCTACCGGCCTGACGCAAGTCGGCGCCGTGCAAGGTGCCGCCGGTCAAGGACTTCACTACCTGACGGCCAACCAATTCATTTCGACTTCGGCGCAAAACGCCAAGCTGAAACAGTTCGAAATTTACGCGCAACAAAAGCTCGGCAACAACTGGGTGGCCGGCGCATCGCTGTTCACCAGCGAGTTGACGGGCCTGCCGAATATCGACAGCAATACAGACCAGATGTATGCGTATCTGAAGAGCAAGGGCTATCCGAATGCCGTATTGCTCGGCCAATACCTGATCACCCCTGGCAAGGACATCACCATACCCGTGCAATTGAACGGCGCGAACAGCCCGCTCACCAAGTTCACCTTCCCCAACAGCTATCTCGGTTATCCGTCGCTGCGGCGCAGGATCTATCAGCTCAGCCTGACGATGGATCATGCCTACACCGAAGACGAGCCTTACTACCTCAGCGCCTCCTACACGTGGCGCCATGGCTTCGGCAACACCGATGGCACCACCAGCTACGCGTCGAGCAACAACATCGGCGTTTCCGGTAACACCAGCGGCCTGGCCAATACCGGTGCCACCGGCTATGACGGCGCATTGTCCGCACCGGGCTTCCTGCAAGGTGCCGCAGGCAATATCGCCGACGACATTCCGTCGACGCTGAAACTGTTCGGTTATTACAAGTTTGCCCATTACGGTAAATGGCTGAGAGGCTTGCGTGTGGGCGGCGCGTTTACGTACTACTCGGGTGGTCCCGTCAATTGCCTTTCCACCTATCCGCAAAACGGTACCCTCGCGGTGGGCAGCAACCAGGTCAACAACAGCAACGCCTATTACTGCAATACGCTGCAGAACGCTTTGGCCGGCAATCCGGTATCGTCCAGCATTCTCTACACGCGTGGCAGTTATGGCCGCTTGCCGTCGACCAAGCAGGTGGATCTCGATATCGGTTATGACTGGGCGCTTGGCCAGAATGCCTTCTCGGTGGATCTGAAGGTGCTCAACCTGTTCAATAGCCAGACAGTGACGTCGTACATCGACCAGATCACCAACAGCAACGGGCAGTTCAACGTCAACTTCATGCAGCCGAACACGTTCCAGCCGGGCCGCGTTGGCCAGCTGGTATTCCGTTGGCAATACAACTGATTGTTTGAGGTCGTACGCATGACATCGATGCCGCCTTGTCCCCAGGGCATGGCGGCATCTTTGCGCAGGTTGGGTTTGCGCCAATGGCACTAACTTAAGACGCTTTCGCATGAATACAACAGAAAAACCTTGACCCGTCGTCCCGGCGAACGCCGGGATCCAGTGACTTTTTCGCGCCTGAAAGTCACTGGGCCCCGGCCTTCGCCGGGGTGACGATGCTTAAGGCAACACTGATCAAGTATCGCCGTAAGTTAGTGCCGTTGGGGTTAGCGCAGCGTACCTAACGATTGCGGGTTCGTTCGGATCTTGTTGGGTTACGCTGCGCTAACCCAACCTGTAAATCCAATGCGAGATACATGTGAATCCGCTACTTCAAGGCCTGGACCCCGTTGCGATGAACCGCGTGCTCGCCATCGGGCAGGCATTGGAGATGCAGCGTCCCGACCAGGCGGCTGCGCAGTTGGCGCCGGTTTTAGCGGATTATCCGAATCATCCCGAAGTCCTGCGCTTGCATGCGAGCTTGCTAAGCCTGCGCGGCAAGCATAAAGCGGCGTTGTGCGAGATGCGCCGCGCGCTGCAACAGCGTCCGCATGAAGCCCTGTATCACAACGCGTTTGCGCTGTTCCTGGCGGAAGCGGGTGAACTCGATCTGGCCATCGATGGACTGCGCCACGCCTGCAAGCTTCAACCGGGCTTTGTGCTGGCCTGGTACAACCTTGGTTTGTTTCTTACCCGTAGCGCACGCTTCGAGGATGCGCGCGATGCGCTGCGGCGAGCGGTTGCCTTGGCACCTGGCTACACCGCCGCACGTGCGCAGCTGGCGGATTTGTTGCGGATGGACAACCTGCGCGACGAAGCCATCGCCGAATATCGAAAGCTGCTCGCCGACCAGCCCTGGGCGGGCATGGCGTGGTGGGGCTTGGCGGAAATCAAAACCCTGCGTCTGGACGTGGCCGATAGCGATGCGATCCAGCGCGCGCTCAAGCATCCGCACGCGGCCGATGGCGATCGCATAGCGATGGGATTTGCCTTGGCCAAATCGCTGGATGATCAAGGCTGCTACGCCGAATCCATGCAGGCCTTGGCGGCGGCGAATGATATTGCGCGCAGACACCGGGGATGGAACGCGGCCGCGTTTGAAGCGACCATCGCCTCGATCAATGCGGCGACCTGCACGGCCAGCGCCGACCAGACCTTGGGGTCGGAAGTGATTTTCATCGTCGGCATGCCGCGCTCGGGCTCCACGCTGATCGAACAGATCCTCGCCTCGCACTCCCGCGTTGAAGGCACGGCGGAGCTCACCGATCTGCCGCTGGTCATCGGCGAAGTCTCGAACCAGCGCAAAAAACCTTACCCGAAATGGCTGGCGGAGATGCGCGCGGACGATTGGCAGCAACTGGGCCAGCGTTACCTGGAGCGGACCGCGCACTGGCGCAAACGCCGCCCGATCTTTACCGACAAGCTGCCCAACAACTGGATGCATATCGGCATGATCCGCGCGATGCTGCCGGGCGCGCGCATCATCGTCAGCCGCCGCGACGCGCTTGAAACCTGTTTCTCGTGCTATCGGCAGTATTTTCCAGGCAACGACTACACGCGTTCGTTTTCCGACCTGGCGTCGTACTGGCGTAGCTTCGATGCGGTGGCGAACGATTGGGCCGGCAAAGAGCCCACGCACGTACATCCGTTCGTGTACGAAGACTTGATCGAAAACCCGGAAGCACAGATTCGCGCATTGCTCGCCTTCTGCGGCTTGCCATTCGAAGAGGCATGCCTGCACTTTCACGAAACACAGCGCGCCATCGGTACGCCGAGCGCGATGCAAGTGCGGGAACCATTGCGTGCCGACACCGCGCGTGCACCACGTTATGGCGCATTGTTGAATCCGTTGCGTGAGGCGCTAGGTCTTCCATAGCTTGGAATGACGAGCAAAAAAACGTGGAGATACCTCAGCCCCACATGCACCCGCTTCCGCTCCTAACCTGCGGTTCCTCCCCATGCTTTTTGCGCATGCAACAGGCATAAACCCCACCAGAATTAAACCGATCCCGGCGTATTTGCCGTTGCGCACCACGGCATCACAATAATTTCATCCATATCAACACGATGCATTTAGAAAATCTAAATTTGGATCGAGATAAATTTTCCTTGACAGCGCTTGGGGGCAGCCTTATTGATTAACTGCCCGCGGCATCGGATTTCCTTGTCACGAGCCTTCACGGCGCTTCAGAAAAATCAGTAACCGCTGGACTCTGGGGAAGACGGCGAGGCACGCATCTCGCCTGTAGTGCATCAATAGCTGGACCCGTTTGTGTATCTCTCAAAGCAGTGCTGAAGGGCCATGGCGAACGTCATGGCTCCGGGTGGATTCGCGCCTTGCAAAAGCGTCGCGCACGCAGGGCGCTCAACGACAGCCAACCTGCCAGAAGGCAGAGGAGACACATGTCCATGAAACAGATCAAGCGCAAATCCGCGCTCACGCTTTTTTCGTCAGCGCTCGCATTCGCCTGTGCAGGCGCGCATGCCCAAAGCACGGGCTATACCGGCATCTTCGGTGGCGGCCCGATGTACAAGCATGTCGCGAGCAATATCTCGGAAATCGAAAACTCCGGCTTTACCGAGGTGGTGGTGTGGAGCGTCGAAGTCGGCTCCACCGGCAACCTGAATTTCAATGGCGAATTTCCGCTGACGTCCAATGGCGTTTACGTCGGCAACAACACCTGGCCATCGTTCGCGGCGGACCTGGTGACCATGAAGCAAGGCACGCCCAAGCGCATCACCTTCAGCATCGGCTCGTCGAACGTCGGCGATTGGCAGGACATCAAGGCCTTGGTCAACGCGCAAGGCACCGGGCCGAGCAGCATCCTCTACAAGGATTTCCAGGCGCTCAAGCAAGCCTTGCCATCCGTCGACGCCATCGACTTCGATGACGAGAACAGCTACGACGCCGCTTCCACCGTGGCCTTCGCCGTCATGCTCGGCAACCTTGGCTATCACGTGGAAGTGGATCCGTACACCAATGCGTCGTACTGGACGTCGGTGGTCTCGCAGATCAACAGCCAGCGTCCCGGCACGGTCGATGGCGTGCATCTGCAAACCTATTCCGGCGGCTCCGGCAACAGTCCTTGCTCGGGCTGGAACTTCGGCAGCGTGCCGGTCTATCCCGGCGTGTGGGATGCCGACGACACGCCGCCGCAAGCGCAAAGCACGATAAGCAGCTGGCATTCGCAATGCGGCATTACCGGCGCTTTCCTGTGGCTGTACGACGATATCGCCGGCAAGACCTACAACGGCCAGAACGAAACCGCAGCCTATGCCAGCGCCTTCAATGCCGGCCTTGGTTCCAGCACCGCACAGCCTGCCGTGTATGGCATCTATAGCGACGGCACCTCGTTCACCACCGGCGGCCTGGATGGCGATGGCTACGCCTACTCCGCCAAGCTGCTCGGCAACGCGCAAAACTGGAATGGCAACACCTTCACGTTTGGCGCAGCCAATACGGCCAACGCCTATAGCAGCGGCACCATCAACCTCACGCAAGGCCAATACAGCGAGCTGAGCATCCTGGCGACTGGCTTGAACGGCAACCAGGCATCGCAAACCTTCACCGTCAATTACACCGACGGTACCAGCACGGTCATCAGCCAAAGCCTGAGCGATTGGTTCACGCCACAAAGTTATTCGGGTGAATCCAAAGCCGTCACCATGGCGTATCGCGATAGCAGCAATGGCACCACGGACAACCGCACGTTCTACTTGTATGGCTATGCGTTCCCGATCGACAGCACCAGGACGGTGAAAAGCGTGTTGCTGCCGAGCAACCGCAACGTGGCGGTGCTGTCTTATGCGTTGAGCAATCCGGCCACGAATGCCGTATCGGTCGATCTTGCACCCTCGTTCAACCGAAGCGTCATCAGCAACGACCGCGGCGCGCCCGCTTCCGCCGGCACGTATTCGGCGCCGTTGCCGGGATCATCGCTGGAGTTCAACGACGTGCTGTACCGCTTCGGCAAGGCCAACGCCGCCAATGCCGTCGGTGCGGCGGGACAGACGATTGCGCTGCCGGCAGGGCAGTTCTCCACGCTGCAATGGCTCGGCGCCGCGGTAAGCGGAAACCAGACGTCGCAAACCTTCACCGTTACCTACACCGACGGCACCCAGTCGACCTTCGCGCAAAGCATCAGCGACCGCTCCAACCCGCAGAGCTACGCCGGCGAATTGCAGGCCGCCAGGCTGCCTCAGCGCGACGGCAACGCCTATCTCTACCACTACACGTTCCATTTAAACCCGAAGCCGGTTCAGAGCATCCAACTGCCCGATAACACGCATGTGCAAATCATGGCCATGACCTTGGTGCAATAGCCCAAGGTCCATGCGGACGCACACGTTGCGTGCGCGTCGGTTCAATCCGTAACGACGATTCCCGGTAATCACCTGTTGGTGAACCAGCGAAGCACCCTTCGCTGGTTTTTTTCTACCGAGTGTTCCTGAAAAAACGTTCGCGTATCCGCTCTTCTTCGTGATGATGCGTATAGGGCTTGAGCAAGTCATAGCGTGTAACCATGCCCAACAGGGTTTGCCGATCGGCGCTCACCACCGGCATCCGCTCAAGCTTTTCCACCGCTGCACGGATCGCCACCGTCTTGCAGCTTTCGTCGGGATAGGCAACGACCGGGTCCTTGCCCAGCGCATCGGCGAGCCGCCTGGTGCCGTCCGGATCGGCCTGCCGCAAGCGCGCCATCTCTTCGCGGTTGATGATGTTGAGCAGTCGGCCTTCGCCATCCACCACCGGATAGGCGCGGTATTTCTGGTCGGTACCAAAATATTTCTGCGCGGCCTCGCGCACGCTGATATCGCCGGAAACGGTCATCACCTCCGTGCTCATCACGTCTTTCACCGCCATGTGTTCCAACCGATCCACCGTGTACTCGCGGAAAATGTCGAAGCCGCGGCGAGCGACCTTCTCGGTGAGGATTGAGCGTTTCATCAGGAACACGCTGACGCCATACGCCGTCGTGCAGGCAACCAGCAGCGCCGGCAAGGCGCTGGCGTTGCGCGTCAGTTCCAACGCAAACAGGATCGAGGTGAACGGCAGGCGCATCACGCCGGCCAGCATCGCGCCCATGCTGAGCAGTGGCCACAACAAGGGATTGCTGCCGGGAAACACCATCGACTCCAGGCCGCCGAGCCCCGCACCCAAGGCCAACAGCGGCGCCAGCACGCCGCCCGACGTGCCGGAGCCCAGATAGATCACCCACATCAGCGATTTGACGACCATGAATACCAGGATGGCGCCACCGACCAGCTTGCCGCTCAGCAAGTCGCCGATCACGCCATAGCCCACGCCCAGCGCTTGCGGTTCGATCAAGCCGCCGATGCTGACGGCGATGGCGCCAATGGCCGGCCACCACATCCAGTGGATCGGCAGCTTGGTGAAACCGTCTTCGGCCTTGTAGACGGCTGCCGTAAGCGCCGTGGCGAGCAAGCCGGCAAGAAAGCCGCAGACCGCGGCCATGCACATGTCCACCAGATGCAGATGGAATTCCAGCGCGATCGGAAACAGCGCGCCGCCCCCGAGCAGGAACGGTCGCAGCGTGTCGGCCACAAAGCAGGCGATGGCCACCGGAATGATGCTGCGCGGGCGCCACTCGAACAGCAGCAGCTCCACCGCCAGCAAGGTCGCTGCAATCGGCGTGCTGAAGGTGGCGGCCATGCCGGCACACGCACCGGCCACCAGCAAAGTGCGGCGCTCGATCGAGGTCAGGTAGAACATCTGCCCGAACAAGGAGCCGACCGCGCCGCCGGTCATGATGATCGGCCCCTCGGCACCGAACGGCCCGCCGGTGCCGATCGCCACCGCTGCCGAAAGCGGCTTCAGGATCGCCACCTTCAGCATCATCTTGCTCTTGCGGAACAGGATCGCTTCCAGTGCTTCGGGAATGCCGTGGCCACGGATGCGGTCCGAACCGAAGCGCGCCATCAGCCCGACGATCAAGCCGCCCGCGATCGGCGCGATCACGATCGCCCACGCCGAATGACCGAGCGCCGGCGATATGAAATCGAACGACCATCGCTGCAGGAACGCCACGTTGGTCACCAGGCCGATCATGCGGTAAAGCACAAACGCCACCAGCGCCGCCGCAATGCCGATGAAAAACGCCATGAAGGAAAGTTTCAGAATGCTGACGCTGGGACGGAAGTCGCTTTGGCTGAGCGTGTCGCGCTTCCAGTTTTCGTAGATGCGCCGGGCAAGGTGCGTGATGCTGGTCATGGGGTTTCCAGATGACTGTCAATCACGGTCCGAGCGGTGTTGCACGACCCGCGCGGAGGCAACGCAAGTTTGTGCGGGCCGGTGCGGCGGGCACGCATGCGACGCAAGCAGGATAGCGTATTGCCGCGTGGCGATCAGGTGCGTGGTGTCTTCACGGCGGCCATACATGCGTGATGCTGCGCCCATGTAATCGCGCAGGACGGGCTGAAATCCCAGCCTTGATGATGCCGGGATTTCATCCCGGCTGCGTGGACGCACCGCCCATCACGGCAGCCGATCGAAGGGCAGATTCCAGACACGATCGTCGGATATGCGCATGCCCGTGACGTGTCCTGCGTGATCGAACACGGGGCGCAACATCACATCGCCCGCCATGAAGGCACCCGCATACGCCGGTGCAAACAAGCGGCTCTTGCCGGGGCGATCTTCCGCCACCACGCGGAGGCCGCCGGCTTCGGCGGTTATGCGATACGTCACCGGTACTTCGTCGTTGTGGAAGCGTCCGGCCATATGCGCGAGTTCAGCCGGCGCCGGCGCATACGCCGGTTCGCGATCGTAGAACGTCGCATCGCCTTCGGCATCGAAGCGCAGGCGGCCGTCTGCAAGTAGCGCACCCGTCATGGCAATCATGCCGTTGGCATGTTCCAGCGCCAGGCTTCCGTTCGGCCCGGCTTTGAGTACAAGGCCGGTATCCGTTTGCACACGGCCGCCATGCCACGTCAACCGCAGCGGGACACCATCGCGCTCGCTCGCGTATACGCCCGCCAGGCTTGAGGGCGCCGTGACGGTGTAGAGCGGCGGCGCGGGCTTGGCGTTGGGCAAATACACATCGGCCAAGGCATGCGCGTAGTTGGAAGGGATGACGCTATCGGCATTGCAGAGAATGGCCATGGACAAATGCTGGTCGGGGTAGCGACCGAGCCATGCTCGATAACCCGCCGTCGCGCCGTCATGGAAAATTTCGCGCATGCCGTGGTAGCTGCGCAGGAACAGGCCGCGCGTATAGATCGTCGGCTTGCCGTTCGCCAGCAAGGTGCGCGTCTGCATGGCCCGGGTGACAGCGGCGCCGAGGCGGCCTTCGCTCAATGCCCTGTTCCAGATCAACAGGTCGCCGACGGTGGTCAACAGTCCGCCATGGCCGTAGGTATCCTCGAACGGCATCATCTGCTCGTACGTGCCGTTGGACAGGCGGTGATAAGCAATCGCCCGGTTACGCACGATGCGGCGGAAGTCATCGCGCCATTGCGTGTGCGTCATGCCGAGCGGCGCAAACAGATGCTCACGCGTAAAATCCGTAAACGACGTGCCGCTCACCCGTTGCACCACCAGCGCCAGCAAGTTGAAGCCGGTATTGGTGTACGACCACGCCGTGCCAGGCGCGAAATTCAAGGCCCGCTGGCGTGCCGCGATATGCAGCACGTCGGCCATGTCGTAGACGCGTTCGGTGCGCGGCCAGCCGGCAATCGCTTCGATATCGCCCCAGTCACGCAGGCCGCTGGTGTGTCCCAGCAGTTCGGCGATGGTGATGGGCTGGCCGTAGTCGGGCAGCTCGGGAAGGTACTTGCGCACATCATCGTCAAGGGAGAGCCGGCCTTCGCTCACCAGGATCAGGGTCGCCGCCGCCGTGAATTGCTTGCTCACCGACCCCGCTTCGAACACCGTGTCCACGCCGATAGGTACGGCATGCTCCAGGTCCGCCGTGCCGAAGGCGCGCCGCACCGGCGCGTCGTCACCCACCTGCACGCCGACCGCGCAGCCAGGCGCATCAGCCGGCATGGCGTGGGCGAAAACCAAATCGATCTTCGCCCCAGCCGAATCCCCGGCCATGGTGCCAGCCGTGGCAAACGTGAGCGCGAGTGCCAGCATCAGCATTTTCATGCGTTCTTTCTCCGCCGTGAAACGTGCAACCAAAGCACTCGATGCTAGGGACGAATGCGCACGATGCTGGTGATCGCATCGACATAGGAAAGCTTGTCGCTGATCAGCAGCGGCAGCAGCGGCGTGACCGACACTTCATTGGTCTTGGTCCAGCGCATCTTGCCGCCGGCATCGCGGAACACCAGTCCGCCGACGTCGTGGATCACGTACGGTTGCCCGTCGTTCCAGCCCAGGAATATCATCACGTGGCCGGGAATGTAGATCAGGTCGCCCACCTGCGCCTCGGCGATTGCCTGCATGCGTGCGGCGTGATCGTCCTGGTCGGTAAAGGCGCGGAAATGCAGCACAGGGCTGCGTGATTGATCGCCCGTGTTGCGCGGCATCTGCACGCCCATGCTGCGATACACGTCGGAGACGAAGCCGCTGCAGTCGCGCCCGTTATACAGATGGCCCCAGCCATATCGCTCGCCGAGAAACTTGAACGCCTGGCGGACGATGTTGGCCTGCGTCAGCGGCAAGTAATCGGCGTTGCTGTCCAGCTTCCGTTGCAGCAGCGCCGGTTGGAAGCGCAGTGAACCATCGCTGGCGCGAACCGGCAGATTCAGCGTCCACGATTCATACGGCCCTTCGCCATTGACGGGCTGGTCGGGCGGCAACTGTGCCAGTGGAATGCGCGTCCCCATATCGAGCTGCAACTCCGAAACGTCCGGTGCTTCGGGCGTGTATACGGTGCGCAGCTTGTCGCCGGTGACGACGCGATAGGGCGCCTTGGCCGCATATGCCAGGACGTCGTCACGATGGCCGACGGCGATGGCCGAACTCTCAACCCATGCCGCATAGCGCGGGCTGACGATGAAAAACCACTGTCCATCCAGGCTGGTATGCACGATGGCGACCGGGTCGCCGGGGAACAGCGCGCTTTCCTGGAAGGCCTCGAAATCCTGCAGGCCCTTGCCGGGGAAGGCACGCAGCTTGGTGGGGAAACTGCGCAGCGATACGCGGTGGACCGTTAGGCCGTAGCGCGCCGTCACCTGCGCGGGAATCTGGTCAAGTGCCACGTTCGAGACGATGGCATTGAGGGTCGCAGCCGGAATCGGTTGATCGTGCTCATCGAGCAGCGTCTTGTCCGGCATCCTGGATACTTTCCTGATCCAGCTGGCCACTTGCGCGCGGTTCAGCGTGGGACCGATGCGCTGCAAGTCATACATGCTTGGGTCGGTGTCGAACATGCGCCGGTTCTGCGCATCGATCTGCGCGCGGCTCATCAGCACCGTATCCGGCGCATGCAGCTTGGCGATCCAGTAATCGGGCGACAGCATCGCGTCCTGCACGCCGATCACGCCGGAAGGCGGCATCGGCAGCGCGGCGTTTTGCGCGAAGGCGTAAGTGCATGCCAGGGCCAATGCCAAGCTGCCGATGACGCGTGCCATGATTTGCATGAAGAGTCCTTGTGTTGGCGGTAACGGTTCAGACCAGCATGGCGCCCAGCGTCGAAACGCAGACCAACAGGCAGGCGGCGAACAGGCTGTGCAGCACCAGGGTTTCGAATTTCATGACGATTCTCCGTGAGTGAATGAGCTTTGCAAGGGAGATAGGGCAAAGCTCGTGCCAACTGCGCGCAGCCACGGAAAACCGCATGGTGGAGCCATTTCTTGATATTCGGCAGAAGACGTCGGCGTGTCCGCGGACGTTTGTCCGCGTTGCGCGGACAGCGGGCGGTCAATCAATGATCGTGCGGCTATCTGCTCCTTCCCCTACTTTCGCAGGGGAGGACTGCACCTCGCGCAGCTGAGACTTGGCGCTATCAAACCTATTAAGAGCGGTCCTGTTCGTGCTGGATGGGGAGCCGCCCATCAAAGATGCGCATCCGGCTCTACCCGCTGCATAAACTCATACCGCGCCGCATTGTGGTCCACCCTCGCATGCGTATCGGCGCCAATCACCTGCCGCAGCAAACCGCCGTCCTTGCTCGCCACTGCCGGCCAATCCGGCAAGCCTGCACCATTGGGATTGCCGGTCTTGATGAAATTGGCCCAGTAAGCTTCCATGATCTGCGACACATGGTGATCGGTCGCCGTCCACGCAAACACGTGATTGGTGTCCAGATTACCCAGTGCATATTCAATCTCGCCGCTATGCACCGCGCCCTTATCCGGGCCGGCACTGCCATCGCGCTTCGCCGGACGTGGCTGGGTGAAGTAGTAGTAATACACCGGCGCTTGCCCGGTCTGGTGCTGCATCGCCATCCAGCGCCCGGTTGCAAAGGCAATGAAGTCATCGCCGGCGAAAGCCGTGCCGGAAGTTTTCACTTCCGCTTCGGTACCGCCGGGGTAAAGCTTCAACGCTTCCGCCGCATGCTTGCCGTAGCGCTTCTCCATGGCCGCGCGATAGTTCGCGGGCGTCGGCGCCTTGTTGTCGAGGAAGTTCGGATAATCGCCTTCCTGCGAATTCGAACCCACCAGCAGCGGAATATGCGCCTGCTCGCCGGCCTGATAAATCGCCTCGGGCGAACGGGGAAAGAAATAACCGTCGATGGTCGGCATGAATTCCTGCACGTCCTTGTCGCCGGTAGCGTTGAGCAGCGTATTGGCATCCATCGCGCGCAATTGCGCCAGCGAATGCGCGCCCACGTGCTTGGCGAAGTCCTGGCCCTGCTGTTCGGCCAGCGCCAAGGGGCGCGGCTTGAGATTGCCGAGCACCGACCCGCTCTCGCCAATCGCACGCTGCATCAAACCCTTCGACAAAGGCGAGGCCATTTGCGCCGAGACCGACATGGAGCCGGCCGATTCCCCGCCGATGGTGACCTGATTCGGATCGCCACCGAATGCCGCGATATTCTGCTGCACCCAACGCAAGGCCGCGGTTTGGTCGAGCAAGCCGTAATTGCCGGTGGCATGCTCGGGTGATTCGGCGGCCAGCTCCGGCAAGGCAAGGAATCCGAAGACATTCAACCGATAACTGATGGTGACCGTGACGATGCCGCGCTGGGCAAGACTGGCACCGTCGTAACGAAGCTCCGAGCCATCGCCGGCCTGGAAACCACCGCCATAGAAATACACCAGCACTGGCAATTTCTCGCCGGAGCCGTGCGCGGGTGCCCAGACGTTGAGGTACAGGCAATCTTCGCTGACGCCGTTAGAACGAAACATCATGTCGTTGTAGATCGGGCGCTGCATGCAGCGCGGCCCGAAACGATCGGCTTGCCGTACTCCGGTCCACGACGCCACTGCTTGCGGCGGCTTCCAACGCAAGGGACCGACCGGCGGCGCGGCATACGGAATGCCTTTGAATTCATCCAGGCCGGTCTTGCTGTCATGCATGCCGGCCAGCTTGCCGGTAGCCACCGTGGCGATGGGCGGCGAGTCGGAAGCGGAGGCGACGGTGGCGGCGAGCGCGATAGCGAGTGCGGGAAGAAGGCAGCGTGTACGCATGAATGCAGTGAGCATGGGCCAGGTCTTTGGGTGGGCGGTGCGAGTCGTATCGCCGCGACTATATTCGCTTTGCCGCACATAGCTCCACCCCATGCCACAGGCACAAGCAGGCCGGGTTGCGCATTGCGCTCATCCCGGCCTGCGCATCATCACGGACTGTTTCGCGGATATTCTCCTGCCGCCCGCTTCACATCGCTCTGCAGCAAATACAGCGACACCGCCAGAAACAACACATCCTTCATCAAGAACGCCACCGGCAAATACATCACCGGAAACCCACCCGCCTCAACCGCCCAGGCATTCGGCAAGAACGGAATAATCGAAACCGTGCCGAGAAACGTAATGGTCGAACCGATCGCTCCCAGGATGCCGAGCCTGCGATGCCAGAACCCAAGCAGCAGCAGCGAGCCAAACAACCATTCCGTCGTACCGAGAAAGTACCCCGCGCCATTGATGCCAAACGCCGGAATCAGCCAGAAAACCAGCGGACTGTGCGCGATAAGCGGCGATATCTGATGCGCTTCGAAGCTGTACCACTTCTGGTAACCGAAAATGGCGAAGGTAAACATCATCGCCGCGCGAATCAGGTGATGGCCAAGATCTCCCTTGAACAGCGCGGTCTTCGCAAGCCGCACAATCGCCTTATCGATAACGTTCCCGACCGGCATGCCGGTCAGTTCGGTACTTTCCGTCTCGACGCGCGCCGGCGCGGCGTGGCCAGCGCTGCCCATCTGCAAGGTGAACGTGGCCGTTTCCGTGGAAGAGCTAGCAATGCGTGACATGGGAGCACCCTGGTTTGCGTTGAGGTGAAGTCACTTTAGGGTGCAGGCGCGATCCCCTTAATGCCCGGCCTGCCCAAATTCATGCTCAAGCGTCTCAAACGACCTGCGCAACACCACCCGCCCTGCCAGCCAGTGGGTCAGGGGCCAGCGATGCCTATGCGCGCAACGGATGGCAAAAGGCCGCGCCTTGCCATGCGTGGAAAAACGTACACACGTACGCCGCGTAGGCATTTGCCAACGCCTCAAAGCACTCGTGACCGACAGATTGCACCGCGCGCTTTATGCGAAGGTGCGGCTGTCGGGCGTGCCCATCCAGTGAGATGACCGCGACACGCCCGACATGAAGTGAAGTTAGCGCGGATCGCCTGGGGTAGGACCCAAACGATCCGCTGGCCACAACCAACTACGGAAGAGTTGACCATGGTTATCCTCGATCATACGGCACCGGCACACCTTCGTGCTCCCACCCTGGTGCATCTCCCTGACTTCACCGCCGCGCACACTGCGCGACGTCGAGCCCAAGTGGGCACTCGTCGAAACGGAAGCAGCTGATTCCGACAAGACGAGCAGGATTTTGTCCTGAAGCCCTTCACGCCGCGCGCAATACGCGGCGTGACCTAAGCACGTGGAGAACACCATGAAAGACATGCAAGGCGGCTGCATCGGGCCGCAACTGTACCTGTTGTCCAGCGACGGCTACGAAAGCCTGAAGCATCTGCAGGACATGCTCGCCCTGATGGCGCATATCACCTATAACGAGGAGAACGCCGCGAACGGCCACGCCATGATGACGATTGGGCGCGCCGAGCTTTATTTTATTTTTCAGTCGATCAATGCGCAGATTGATGAGGTGCTGGAGCGGCTCGAAGGTGAGAATTGGATGGGGACGCAGGGCATACGATGGCAGTGAGTAGTGACATTGCCAGAAACCGCGAACATCCAGCCATGTAGTTGTTTACAACATTTATTTTGTTAACAACAAGCCAGTTTGTTGTTCACGTGCTGCGATCCAATCCTCTTGTCGTCAAGATTTACCCGTTCATTAAGGACCAACTGATTTGGCGTCAATCCACGAGCATCAAGCATGCTGGTCGTTAACGTCTGGCCTTGGATTTAGCGGCTTGGTTCTTCAGGTTACGTCCCTTTGCTGAAGCCGTTGCTTTCACACAGGCCGCCCCAACGTAACTGCCACCTGACCTTCGGAGGAAATCGCCATGTCCAGCGCAAGCGCGGAGTCGACGCATTACGAAGTGACGCATACCGATGCCGAATGGCGCGCGTTGCTGACGCCCGAGCAATATGCCGTCATGCGTGGGCATGGCACGGAGCGGCCGGGTAGTTGCGCGTTGCTGCACGAATCGCGTGCGGGCGGTTTCGCCTGTGTCGGATGCGGGCAGATGTTGTTCGTGGGCGAGACGAAGTTCGAGAGCGGCACTGGATGGCCGAGTTTCAACGATCCTGTTCCCGGCACGACAGCTACCACGGTGGACACCAGCCACGGCATGACGCGTACGGAAGTGCATTGCGCACGCTGCGGCAGTCATTTGGGCCATGTGTTTCCGGATGGTCCGCCGCCGACGGGGTTGCGCTACTGCATCAACGGTGTTGCGTTGAACTTCGTGCCTGATTGACGCGCTCAGCCGGGCGCGCGGCCGCGTCGCCGCGTCAAAACCTGCATCGCAAAGTGCAGGCCTGGTTTCGGATCGTCCAGGCGGAAAGAGTGGAAATGCGCACCGGCCCACTGCAGCAGAATGTTTCGCAGTGGGCCTCGTGCTTGTGCGCTTTGGGCGTGAACGGTGGAGATGTCCCGATAGAAGTCGACGCAGCCGGCGCCTGCTTTGTAATCCGGCGAGGCCTGGTGCACGGATAAACCGAGTGCATCCTGGTACGCCATTTCGCAAACGTTGACGCCGCAACGTGCGGCAAACTCCACATAGGTCCAGGCGCGAGTATTGACCTCAAGAATGCGGTAAACGCCGTCACGTTTGTCGCGTTTGAACTCCGCACTGAAGATGCCGCGATAGTTCAACTGCGCCAACAGTCGCGTGACATCATCGATCGGCGTTTGCAGCTGTTCGAGCGGAATGCTGCGGCAGTACGAGCTGTTGCCGAAATCCGGCGGTGAAATGCGAATGCGTTGGCGCGCGAACAAGCCAGTCATCTCGCCGCTGCCAGCGCGAAAGCCGTCGACAAAATAATGGTCCGACGCCGTGCCAGGCACGTATTCCTGCGCCATCAGGCGGAAGCCTTGGTCGTGCAGGGGACGCCATGCCGCATGCAGCTCGTCCTTGCGCGTGACCCAGATGCCTTTCACGCCGGTGACGTCGCTGAATTTCTGCGAGTTCACCGGTTTGATGAAAACGCGGTCGAGCTCGTCGAAAGGTATCGCCTCGATATCCTCGTCGCGCTCGATGCGGAAGGTGCGGGGGTGCGGAATCTGCGCGTTTTCGAGAAACGCGGCAAAGCGCGATTTGTCCTGCAGGATTTCCTGCGTCTCGCGCGAGCTGGTGCTGAGCATATAGCGCGACGCCAGTTCGGTATGAGGCAAGTCCGCAAGCCATAGCGCGGCATCGTCGGCGCCGGCAATCAGCACGGCTTTGGGCAGTGGCATATGGCGCAGCAGTTCGATGGCGTGCGGCCCCAGCGAGCCGTCCCACGCATGCCGCCCGGGCGTGGGACGATACCAGCGCGAGTGCGTGACGTGATCGGATGCGGGGCAGGCGACATAGGCCGGAATGCCGGCCATCGTCAGGCAACGCAAAATGCCAAGCGCAGTCGGGCCCCGGCCCAACACGATCGCCGGCACGCCGTAATCGTCCCTTTTCCCCATGTCACGCTCCGGTATGCGTGTTACCAGATCATCGTCACAGCTGTGATCGATGAGCCATGCTAGCACTGCGTGAAGAGGGTTTTGCAGCGCAAAAACTTGCGCTTGAACGCGTTGCTGTTGCGCAAGGTGGTCGATCAGCACAAGGGCCTGATGCCGGTGCGATTCGACATGGCGCATCACTACCAAGTGATGCTCTAAGTCAAAGAGTATCGCCGTAGGCGGAATGAAAACCCTGCATCGAGATGTACAAAAAGTACGCGGGGATTTCATCCCAGCCGATGTGGATAAACAGCTGCCGCATCGCCGTCGTGTGCGCTCGGTCCTGACGCGCGGATGCACGGTCCGAAGAGCTTGCCGGCATGATTCAGTTTATCGGTCGGGCCAGTGGTTTTGCCTTAAGTGCAGGAATAACCGCCATTTTTTTATGGGTTGGCGGTATACAAATCGGCAACGCATTTTTTTGCGAAAGCGCGTATCGTACGCGGGCGCATATCCACATATGCGTACTTGCGCGAACGCTTTTCGGCACGACCGATATCAGCGTTCCAGGGGGCGCGGTCACCTAACGAAATGACAGGAGACCAGTCCTATGAAGACTCGACTGCTCATCGCAGTGGCGGTCATGGCGTTCGCTACCTGCGCCATGGGGGCAACCCCCACCACGCTCAAACTGCAACGAGGAGGTACCACCGTACCCGTGACCACTCCCCTTGGCGGCGCACCACTGACAAGCCTGGAATTGGATCCGGCCATGGCCGGCGGCGATACCGACAATTTGGGTAGCGGCCTCGACGTTGGATTCAAGGTGAGAATCAATCGCAGCATTGCCCAGGGGCATGCCGGCATTAACCGGATGGGGCATGCATGGCGCGCCAAGTCGCACCCGGAGCTTCTCGGCGGCCTGGACGGCCTCAATTTCCACGACCAGCGTTACGCCAATGGCGGCAACCAATTTTCGGTGGAACCGCCCGATCAAGGGCTGTGTGCCGGCAACGGCTTCGTCATGGAAAGCGTCAACGACGTGCTGGCGATCTATGATCATCGAGGCAATGAACGGGTGGGGCCGGTCGATCTCAACACGTTCTATGGCTATCCGCCGGCGATCGATCGCAGCACGGGTGCATACGGGCCTGAAATCACCGATCCATCCTGTTACTACGATGCAAGCACGCAACGCTGGTTCCAGGTAGCGCTGACGCTGGACCGCATTGGCACGACTTCATCGCTGGCCGGTACCAATCACCTGGACATCGCAGTCAGTCAGACGCCTGATCCGACCGGTGCGTGGAATATCTATCACTTGCCGGTGCAGAACAACGGCACGCAAGGCACACCGGATCACGGCTGCTCGCTTGGCTTCTGCCTGGGCGATTATCCGCACATCGGCGCGGACGCCCATGCGATTTTCCTGACCACCAACGAGTTTTCACTGTTCGGTTCCGGCTTTTACGGTGCGCAGATCTATGTGATATCCAAGCGCGCGCTGGTATCGGGCGCGGCGTCACCGAACGTGGTGCTGTTCAACGGTGGCGACCCGAGCATCCCGGCCCCGGCGTTTACGGTGTGGCCAGCCATCTCGTCCGGTGGACAATATGCCGGCGGACACGGGGGAACCGAATACCTGCTCAGTTCGGATGCCGTGTTCAACGCGTCGGGTACCTCGAACACCATCTGGCTCTGGTCGGTGTCCAACACGCGCGCCATCGACTCCATGCCCACCAACCTGGCCTTGAACGTCGCGCCGCTGACCGTGCAGACCTACGGCGTGCCGAGCAGCCTGGCACAGCAGAAGCCGGGCAATACGCCCTTGCTCGAATGCTTTGCATTGACCGGTTGCGCGCCGAATTTCCTCGGCTACCCCAATATCAGCTACGCAGCGCCGCGTGCGCTGGCGGTGAACGACTCGCGCATGCAGCAGGTGAGCTACGCCAACGGCAAGCTGTGGGGCACGCTGGATACCGATGTGCTGCTGAGTGACGGCAGCCATGGGTCGGGCATCAATTACTTCGTCATCAATCCGGACTCCGGCTTGCTCTTTGCCAACGACACACTGGCCTTGCCCGATGCGAACCTGACCTATGGCGCAGCAGCGGTTACGCAAAGCGGACGTGGCGTGATCGCGTTCACGGTGGTCGGCCCCGACGATTATCCAAGCGCCGGCTACGCGAGCCTGGATGCGCGGGCAGGTGCGGGCGACGTGCATATCGCCGCGGCAGGCGCAGGTCCCTGGGATGGCTTCACCGGCCTTCCCTACTTCGGCAGCGCGCCGCGCTGGGGCGATTATGGTGCGGCATCGGTGGACGGCAACAAGGTCTGGATCGCGTCGGAGTACATTGCGCAGACCTGCACGCTGACCGAATACCTGACGTCTCCGTTGTTCCAGTGCGGCGGCACGCGCGGCGCGCTGAGCAACTGGGCGACGCGTATTTCGCTACTGGGATTCTGAGATTTCACAACCACACGAAGGGCGTGGCGCGGAGATGCCGCCACGCCCTTTCACTCCACTGGTGTCCTGCTTGCTCTGCGCGACCGAAATGCCGCGCGATCAAAATTGCTTCATGGCTCATGCCATACATTCAGATCGACCAGTTCCACGTCGTAGCCCCCGCAGCACCTGCATATCCAGGAGAGCAACATGCCTTTTGTAACAACGAAAGACGGAACGGAGATTTTCTACAAGGACTGGGGCCACGGCCGGCCCATCGTGTTCCATCACGGCTGGCCCTTGAGTGCGGACGATTGGGACGCGCAAATGCTGTTCTTTCTTCAGCACGGCTATCGCGTGATTGCGCATGACCGGCGTGGCCATGGACGCTCGGCCCAGGTGAGCGAGGGGCATGACATCGATCACTACGCCGCCGACGCCGCGGCGGTGGCCGAACATCTCGGCCTGCAGGACGCCATCCATATCGGGCACTCCACCGGCGGCGGCGAAGCGGCGCGTTACGTGGCGAAGCATGGCCAGCCGCAGGGCAGGGTGGCCAAGCTGGTGCTGGTGGCGGCCGTTCCGCCGATCATGCTCAAGACGCCGGCCAATCCCGAAGGTTTGCCCATCGAGGTATTCGACGGTTTCCGCAAAGCGTTGGCTGACAATCGCGCGCAGTTCTTCCGCGATGTTCCGAGCGGCCCGTTCTACAACTTCAATCGCCCTGGCGTAGCGCCAATCGAAGGCGTGATTCAAAACTGGTGGCGGCAGGGCATGATGGGTAGCGCGAAGGCGCATTACGAAGGCATCAAGGCTTTCTCGGAAACCGACTTCACGGAAGACCTGAAAGCGATCGACGTGCCGACGCTGGTCATGCATGGCACCGACGATCAGGTGGTGCCTTACCACGATGCCGGTCTGCTTTCGGCAAAACTACTCAAGCACGGCACGCTGAAAACGTATGAGGGGTTTCCGCACGGCATGCTCACGACGCATGCCGATGTGCTCAATCAGGATCTATTGGCGTTTATCAAACGCTGATATCGCTAAAGGGCTGCGCGGCCTTCCCGGCCGCGTGGTTCTACCTGGCATGTTCAATACATCGTCGTCCCGGCGAAGGCCCACTGCTGCCCGGGGAAATTCTTCGCCGTACCAACCAATTGCTAGCTCATCGCCACCGGTTGCCCCGCAAGCCATAACGCCAGATTCGTCGCATAGCGTCGAACCGAACGTTGCGCTTCCGGCGAATGAGCAAGTCCATCACCCGGTGCTTCGCTGACGAAGCTGGGCGAGCCTGTGGCGGGATCCCAGTTGTAATCGGCGAAATGATGAAAAGTCGAGACCGCGACCGCTGGCCCCTGTTCGGATGAAGGCTCGAACGCCACCGCCAGGTTGAAAGAGCGGCCGCTGAGCTTGCTGCGTCCCGTGGCGATGACCCGCGCCGACGCATCGTGTTCCGGCTTGCCCACCGCACCTTCGTGTGGATGCGCGGGAAAGAAATGGATCGCGCCATCCGGTGACTCGGGATCGGTCAATACCGGATGCAGCGGAAAACAAGGCTCTATGCGCTGGAAGTCGCCGTTAGCACCGGAGTGGTAGTTGGGCCACAGGATATCGGTGGTGATGGTGTCGTCGGCCTGGTGCCGCGACGGGTCGGGATCCGGGTGCTTGCTATGGAAGTAGTGCGCGGCACCCACGCCACCCAGCGTGCAAACCGAACTGCCCAGGTCCATATGATCCCGCGCCACCAGCAACCCGCCGCCACGGCGACGAAACCGCCCGATCGCTTCGCAGTCGGCCGCGGTGAGCCCGTCGCCGGTATCCACCGCAAACAGCCAGAGCTCGTCGAACGCTGATGAATCCAGCCGGGACAGCACGCTGTCGGGCGCGCCGACGGGATCGCGGTCGCGCGCGGTCACCTCAAAGCGCGGCAAGCCATCGTCGCCGCGCATGTCGCCCAGGAGGTTGCGCAAAAGTGCAAAGCGGCCGATATGCCAATCGTCCTCGGCATAGGGAATGGTGGTCTGCAACAGAATGCGGTGGGTGGGGCGCATGTTGTCCATCCTCTTAGCGATCGGCCTGGTGCGCGGTGTACGCGATTGCCGATTATTTCACCAAGCGCGCATCGATGGTGTCGATGGCGAGGGATATCGACACGGCAGCCCGTGCACCATTTCTTCGCGGATGGGTGACAATGCCTGCTCCCGATCCCCAACAAAAATCGTTTCCAGAGAACGCCATGGCTCATTCCGACACCTTGCAAGCCGAGTTGCTTCACCTGTTCGAGCGCCACGACGTGCAGCTGGAAGTGGATGAAGACTGGTTGGTGACCGATGGCGATTTTCCTGCCGTGCGCGCGAGCTGGCAGGAAGGCGGCGCAGGCACGCCGGGCCGCCTGGATGTGGACGTGGTGATCAGCGAGGAACGCCACATCGAGGAAAGCTTTGCCGGCAACGGTAGTGGTACCGCCGCTCTACGCGATGCGCTCGGCGCCTTCGAGCGGAACGTCTTGCAGGCGCTGCTCGCTGCATGCTGGTACGTCACGGACGATCGGCGCATTCAATTGCAAAGCTGGGAGCTCGGGGCGCGCAGCTGGGACGTCTTCGTCGGGCCATTGGCGTTCAGCCGGAATGATGTCGCTGCACCCGAAGGTTGGTTATCGGCCGTGCAGGACGCGCTGCGCAACGAATCGTTGAGTGGCCAGTTGCATTGGATCCGCCTGTTTTACCGCCGTAATGATGATGGTTCGGTAGCTGCCGAGGCCTTGCTGGACAACGAGCCGTGGCCGGGCGGGGACCGCTTGCTGGCGCAGTTGCCCTGGCCTGCGACGGACAAGGGGTATGGCGCGCGTTGTTTTATGGCGTTGGATATTCGGGACTATTGAAGTCGCGTATAGGCCAATGGCCCTCATCATTGGGCAATCTTCCAGCTAAAGCTGCGCCACCCATACTGCAGCCGCGACCTGGCGTCGCCTCAGCCCGGGAAAGGCATAGCGGAGACCATTGGTCGAAGACTGCGCGTCGATACCGCTCTGCAGCGCAGTAGGCGTGTCGAAATCCCTGGTTATTCCTAGGGCACGGGCTTGGGCAAGTAATCGCCCGGCTTGAACTCCCTTCGCATTCGCTGGATGGCGAAATCGACAAAGGCGCGAAGTTTTGGCAGTGACTGGCTTCGACTTGGGTAGTAAAGGGAAAGACCGGGAACCTCTTCACAATAAGGTTCGAGCACGGTCTGTAGATCTCCGCGTTCAAGATGTGACATCACGAGCGAATGCGGTAATTGGAACAGCCCCACACCTCTCAGGGCCGAGTGAATACAGGCCTCGATGTCGTTGATCACAAGAGGCCCTCCGACCCCCACCGTGATGCGCTCGCCGTCGACGATAAACTGCCAGTGATCCAGGGCTCGCACGGACTGACGGAGCAGGATGCAACGGAAGTCCTGCAGATCATACGGAGACGCTGGCCGGCCATGTTTGCGAAACAACGCCGGGGCGCCAACGACAACGAAGCGTTCCGGCGGTGTCAGCCACATCGCGACCATGTCGATCTGCACGAAGTTTCCCAAACGTATTCCCGCATCGAAACCTTCTTCGACGATATCGATCGGACGATCCTCACCCACCAGTTCGAGCTCGACGTTTGGGTGGGCATCGAGAAAGTCGGGGCATTCGAGCAGTTCGGCATTCCGAAAGGCCAGTCTGGCCCGGCCGAAGCCATGTATGAGGCCGTCAACGCGGGAGGGATGGACCTCGGGGTGGAGGGTACGGAACACGTCCCGGGCGCGACGTCCGCTCGCGATGTCTTCGCGGCTGCCCAGAAGGCCATTACCGCGTAGGTTCGCTGATCCGCCGGCGATGCGCCTTTTGAAACCTACGGCGAAAGGCGCATTCCATCGCCGGCAAACGCATCCTCCGAGGTTAGACACATGTCTAAAATCTCCTGGCACCGAATCTTGCCCTTGGCTCTTGCTGTTTTTTTTTTCGTCGTGGGCTCACTCAGCAACATCATCGCCCCAGGATCCATCTACGAGGAATACCTGAAGTGGGGGTACCCGCGCTGGTTCCACTTCGTGACCGGATCGCTGGAGCTAACTGCTGCCATTTTGATTTTCCGGGCGCCGAGTCGCTTGTTGGGCTCGGCGCTCGGCTGCACGGTCATGTTTGCCGCCCTCGCGACAGTCATCATTCACGGCGAATACGGGCACGCTGTGCCGCCACTGGTCGCGGTGACATTGTCATTTGTCGTCGGCTGGATAAGCTGGCGCAAGCGGATGGCGTTAGCAGCCATGGATCCGTACAAACGATACCTGGGCATATAGATCACCGCGGTCTTCAACCGGACTGCCTGGCGCCACGCCTGCCATCCAAACCTTATTGAGCCGGAGGCCGCTTAACGCGGCGTTCGGCCTCAAGGGGCGCCGCCCTGCAACATCGTTGATCCACTTCGGATCATTTCAGTAGAGCGAACGATGCATCGCCAATACGGTGTCGCCTATTGCCGCGCCAAAGGAAAGGAGAGCCCATGTCGACATTATCCAAGTACACAAGCTGGACAAAGGCGCTCTGTTGGTTACGAAAATCATTATTTTTTTCCGCCATCGCCGGGCTCTCGCAGCCCATCCTTGCATCCGCATCAAGCTATATCCCCATGACGCCGGCACACTGGCAAACGAAAGGGGATGTGTCGTTTCAACGCGATCAGGCCGAGCAGGACATCCTTGTCGTCAACAAGGGTTATGCCGAGCTGAAAAACACGAACTTCAGCAATGGCACGATTGAATTCGACACCAGATTTGTAGGAGACCGAATTACCGGCATCACCTTCCGGCAACATGCCGACGTAGCGGATGCGTTGTATTTTCGACCAAGCGCGGACTGTGCTGTCTCGGAGGAATGTATCCAGTACATGCCCACCGCACATCATGTGTTCGAGTGGGACTTGTATGGACAGTATCAAACGCACGCGCCCATTAACCATGATGGCTGGAATCACATCAAGTTGGTGCTCTCCGGCGCACGTATGAACGTCTTCGTCAACGGCGCGCACGCGCCGACCCTGGCCGTCGGAACACTGGTCGGCGGCTTCCCCGACGGGTCGATCAGATTGCATGGACCCGCCTCCTATGCACGCCTGCGCATCGCCCCCAATGTCGTTGATGGCTTGCCTCCGGTGGCGTCCAGCGACCCGGCGAAGGATGATCCCCGATACGTACGCGATTGGTTCGCTTCGAAGCCGTTCGTCATGCCCAGTCGCATGGATGCCACGCTCCAGGAACGTACCGGCATCGATCCTGTTTATTCGTCTATGCCAAAACAGACGTCATCGTGGAAGCCCGTCGCGCTCGACCCGGGTGGTTTGGTCAATTTGACGCGATGGTATGGCGATGCGCAGACCGGGCAGGCCATCACCGGCATTTGGTTGAGGACCACGATCAATGCTGACCATGACCAGATAAAACATGTCGATATGGGCTGGACCCGAGAAGTCTGGGTCTTCGTGAACGGTAAGCTGGCGTTCCAAAGCAAGAATCTCTATGGCATCAAGGGCGCGAGCAAAGAGCCTGGCGGGCGCCTGTCCCTGGCCAATGGATCCTTCGACATGGCGCTGCAAAAGGGCGCAAATCACGTGGTCGTGGTACTCGACGATAACTTCGCCGGCGGGCAGCAGCATTGGGGATGGGGGCTGGAGATGCGGTTGGCAAATACTGACGGCATTCGTCAGATTGGCGGTGCTGTCGCGAAAGCCAACGCGCCAAGTGCACTTTGAAAGCATAAGTGGCTGAGGTCTTCGCGATGCTCCTGCGATCGAGCCATGCCAGTGAACTGCAACCGTTGACCCACCCGGAAAATCGGCGTGCCTGCATCGGGCGTTTTGCGGGTGAATGAATTTTCCATAGTTCAGTTACAGCTTTCACGTCCAACTCGCTCGAATCCGTTTCGTGGAAAACGCTCATCCGAAACGCCACGCATGGCGAAGACAAGTCACTCAACAACTGGCGGAAAGGCAACTGCCCGCCGCGCCCCGCCACATCAGCGCAGATCAGCACGAAGCTCCCGCACGCCGCGCCCCAAACGTTGACGCAAGAGCGTTCGTAGCGTTGCTCCGTCGGCGTAACCGACCTCGGCGGCAATGGCTTCGAGATCAAGGCCACCGCCCTGGACCAACGATCGCGCGCGCTCCACGCGCAGGTCCTGAAAGTAATCAAGCGGCGATTTGCCCAGCACTGCCTGGCAGCGGCGTTGCAAGGTACGTGCGCTCGTCGCCATGGCACGGGCAGCCTTCTGCAAGGAGAACCCCTCCTTCAGATGCTCCCGTGCCCATCGCTCGAAACGCAGAATAAGAGGATCTGCCTGCGCCAGATGATTGGGGATGATGTAGGGAGCTTGCGAGGAGCGGATATCGGCGAGCAGGTAACGTGAGACCATCGTTGCGAGGTCTGGGCTGGCTTTGCGCATCAGCCAAAGCGCAAGATCGAGATGCCCCATCGCAGCGCCGGCCGTAACCATCTTGCCGGAAGGCACGAGCATGCGGGATTCGTCGAGCGACACATTCGGATAGCGTTGTCGAAACAGCGGCGCGAGCCACCAGGTCGTTGTCGCTTCGTGATGATCGAGAAGACCGGTTTCTGCCAGCACGAACGATCCGATGCAGGCAGCGGCAAGGTGCGCGCCTTGCGCATGCCATGCCAGCAGCTGCGCCTTGGCATCGCCCACGTCCCTTCGCTCGAGCGCCGGGATCAACCGGTCCGGTGTGGAGGTATTCAACGCAGGAATGATCACCCATTCTGGCTTCCAGCTTCGCGTTATTGCCCGCACGGGCAAGGACAGCCCCAGTCCGGATCGCACCCTCTTCCGTACGCCGACGATCGACACATCGAAAAGGGGTACGCCACCTGTTTGTCCGGCCGCGAATCTGTTTGCGATACCGAAAGCCTCGAGCGTCACGGTGAGCCCGGTGTCGAACAATCCGTCCAGGGCAAGGATGGCGATGCGCATGGCGTAAATGGCCCTAAAGTTGTCATTTACGACGATACCGCTTCAGGAGGTCGGAGACTAGATTGTTCCTCGTTGCACAACCCCCCAACTGACGAGGAATCGCTCATGAAAATTATGGCTATCGCTGCCCCGAAGGTCGCTCTTACCCCCGACGTGCTCAAACCGCACATGGCGACTGAAGTACACGCCACGCTCAAGCTCTATCTGGACGGCAAGGTCGAACAGTTCTGGTTTGTGGAGAAGTCAGGCCCGATCTTCCTGATGAACGTCGATTCGATCGATCACGCCAAAGCGACGCTGGACACGCTGCCGTTGGTCGCCGCAGGTTTGATGGCCTACGACCTGAAGCCGGTAGGGCCGCTGATTCCCTTGGGTCGGTTGATTCCCGGCGCGTGATCGCTGAGAGCGGCTCATCAAACACGCTTCTTGCGTGGGAAATGCGAAATGGGATCCGGCGCCTCTAATCTTCCAGACCCTGTTCAAGAAGAAGCCGTGAAGGTGCTGCCAGATCGCGCCATGGTCGGTACACAACTACTTCCATACAGGCAGTAAAAAGCCCGCAAGGGGGAGCTTGCGGGCTTTGGGTCATCCATCTTTACGTTGCTTAGCGAGGAGGGGAGGCCCGGCTAAGCGGTGGGACTGATGTCTCTCGACATGGCGATAACTATACCCAGCGGTGCATTAATAAAGCGTAATTCTGCGTGGGCCGCGTGACTCCAGCTGCAAACTCGATTGCCAAGGCGGGCAGTGCGGCAGGTGTAGCGGGCAAGCTAGTCCTTGTCCCCCACCGGCGACCCGGCTAACGGGTAACAGACTCCAGCGGAGGTGTCATCGGATATTCCACTTTCCGCTGGATTAAGAGCGGCCCTCGCCGCGTCTTTTCCGATTCAACCTCCGTCCAAAATTGGCTCAACCAGTACCCGTCTGCCGCCAATGCGTCGGCGCATTTGGTTGTCGGTAACACCCCGGTAGACAGTCAAGACCACGTAATATCGTCAGCCATCGTGTAACAGGGACAACGCAGCGTCTCAAGTTGTAACGGCTCCGGCTGAATGTTGCAGCCGCATCCACAGGGTGATGACCTGCGTTCAATAGTGTTTAGAACGGTGGGCTGCGGCAAAGCCCGCAGCCCACTCTCAATGGGAAATGCGTCCATGATCCGATGGTTGGCTGTCTTTCTCGCGGGCCTCGTCGTGTCCGCGTGCACAGTCAACTTTAGAAGTCCGAACGTGGCGTTTTCGAAAGTGGAGAGCGCAGAACGCCATCACGAGCAGGTATCAACGGCTCATAACACATCGGTGTTCCGATGGCCGGGTTTTACGTTGTCGATAGCAGGCACGTACCTGCCTGGCCGAAGGATCAACTTACCGCCCAGTCATCCTGAATTCCTGTTCGAGCGGAGCGGAAGAAGCAACTACAAATTGAATATCGGTGCGGAAGGCGAATGCCGAGCATCACCCGCGGCATCCCGGCTATTATCAGAGGCGCTAGCTAAGCTATGGGACTATAGCGGGGGCTTTCCATCGAAGGGTCAAGTCGACGTGCACATCATTCGCGACGACGTTCGCGTGGCGCGGTACAACATGTCGTTACTGGCAGGTCGAAAATATCACTTGAAGTACTGGACGCCCTGTGTAGGTAGCGATCCCGATGCTGCGCTTTTCCTTGCCGCCACGATCGCGCTTCATGAATCCACGCATGCATCGCTGGACATGGTTGACGGCGAGTCGCGAGATGTATTTGAGCGCGAACGGATCGCGGTAGGAGCCGAAGCGTGCCTCTACTTGGCCGTCAGAAGTTTGGATCAGGCATTCACGCAGCAGCACAAGGAACTTCTCGCCCGCTTCAATGAGCTGCAGGAATCGCAGGTTGGAACTACGCACATCGAGCTTCCATCCCTTTGCAAAGCTTGGAAGTCCACTGTTAGCTCGGAAGGAACAGGCCGGCGTTCGCCCTCTAAGTCTTTTTTGTAGCTAACGCAACAGCGCGTCATGGTTGCAACAGAGGAAATCATGAATAAATCGGAGGTGCAATGGCGCTCGTGGCGACAAGGATTTATGCAGAACCGCGGTTGGCTCGTGTTGGGAGTTCTTTGTCTCATCTCACCCCTCGCGCACTGCCAACGTCTTAAGCCCGCGGTGGAACGAGTCGTCATTGATTCTAGGTGGGGTGGACTCAATCCTGAGATGCCATTCCACGCGCATATCGTTATTGAAAGAGTTGCCGATGGCTACCGTCTTACGGGCGGCCATAGCAAAAGCCGCTACGGCAAGCCGCTTCCCGAGCAGGCGTTTCCAGTTCAAACCATTGCACCTCAACAAGTCGCCCGATTGGTGGATGCGATGGGAGCGCCGTCTCAGCCGCTAGTCGATCTTCGGGACCTGGAGCCTGCTATTGACCACGTCCAGCGCGATATTGACGATGTTCTGAAAGAAGCAAAACTCCCAAATGCATCGACCGGTTTGGGGAAAGAGGTGCTTGCTTGGCGCGAAAGTCTGCGAAATCCCCGCGTGCTCGCCGAAATGGTGACCGAAGGCTTCGGTGCAACCCATACCGATGATGGTCCGTTTGTCGATATCGAGGTGACGCTAAGCGATGGAACGAAGCTGACGGCGCAGTCTCAATCGCAGCAGTACCTGATGCTTCCCTGGACCAATGCGCAGGGAGAAACAACCTATGCGACAGGTATTTCGCATGCACTGGATGATTTGCTGCCAAAGGGAACCATCAACAAGGAACGGTTCGAGAATATCCAGGGCGGCCCTAACTTGGATGAAATGCTGGGTTTTGCCCTGAGCGTACCGGTAGAGCGATTCCAGGCTGAGTCAGAAGCTCCCCACGCAGTTCGCATGTTGAACGATAATTTCAGGGTTATTAGCGTTTCAACTGATTCCTGGGATGGTCGTCCATACCTGCAAGCGGATCTTCAACTGCGTGACGGGCCGCCGAACCTGCGATTGTCGGCACGTCTTCCGCTAAACGGCAAAAGCATGGCAAACAAGTCGGGCATCGCTCGTATTCGCCAGATGCTGCAGCTTGTCGAGTCATCGCCGGCATTGGAATCACACATTAAATCGACGCCAAAAGTCGATTTCTATATTTTTGACGGCTATGGATGGGGGTGGCTCAACGAGCAGACGGCCGCACAATTTGTAAATCAGATGCAACAGAAGAAAAAGCTGCCGGAGCTTCGTGCACAATCGTCGTTAATGCGTGGAGCAGTGATGGTCGAAGAGGGTGACTTGCCAATCTATTGGATCGTATTGACCGATCGGCGCTCGGTCATTTGGAAGGAGGCGGTATCCAATCCCGACAAATCGCTTGCCGGGAGCTGCGCCTCTATTCCAATCGCAGATACGGGTCCAGTCGACATCAATGACATATGCATTGGAAAGGTATACGGCGCCGATGGCCGAGAGCAGTAACGCTAGATATTTGTGATCCGGAGCGTCCGCCACCCGGAGCGAGCATAATTCATTCACTTAATTCCAAAGAAAAGTAGTGCTCCCAAGCTTGCTGCAGGTCGGCCTGAGTGTCATGTCGATCCGCCGATTACGCATGGGCGAGGTCGCCTTGCGCATCCGCCCGAATGGCACGATGCAGCAGGGAACATGACGCTATCTGCGGTTGTAAGGGAAATTCTGCGACCAGAACAGGTCGGCGCTTCTATCAGGTTCTAGTTTTCTGCTGCCGCTTCGCGGCCCTGCTGTCGGATCAGCGCTTCTTCACGTGCATCATTGATGGATTGGCGAATGCTGTCGAGATCGACCTCGGTTTCATCTGGCTCGAACTCGCCGGTCAGTTCCGTATCGGGTCGCAGCTCGCCGGCCTGGAACACTGCCCACATTTCCTCGCCGTACCACGTATCCAACAGCTCGGGTGCCCAACGTCCAAGATGGGCAGTGAGGTTGTTGACGTCACGCAGTAGCATCGTGCGCGCCGCATTGTTGCCCCCGGCACTGACGACTTGTGGAAAATCGATCACCACCGGCCCATCCGGACCGATCAGTACGTTGTACGCGGACAGATCACCATGAATCAACCCGCAACACAGCATCAGCACCACCTGTCGCACCAGCACGCGATGGTATTCACGCGCCTTGTCGGCACTGAGTTCAATTTCACCTAGGCGTGGCGCAGAGAACCCTTCTGCATCGGTGACCAGTTCCATCACTAGCACGCCGTGGAAATAGCCATACGGCTCAGGCACACGCATGCCAGCGACGCGTAGTTGGTAGAGCGCATCAACCTCGGTGTTCTTCCAGGCTATTTCCTGTTGCTTGCGTCCGTATTTGCTAGCCTTGCCGATCGCACGCGCCTCGCGGCTGCCTCGTACCTTGCGACCTTCCTGATACTGCACGCGTTGCTGGAAGCTGCGTTGTGCCATGTCCTTGTAAACCTTCGCGCACCGTACGTCGTCACCACTGCGGACAACGTATACCGCTGCTTCCTTGCCGCTCTTGAGTGGCCGAAGCACTTCATCAATGACGCCGTCATCAATCAGCGCCTGCAAGCCTTGGGGGGTCTTCACGGTGTCTCTGGGGGCAGTTGGCGCAACGAGGGCGGCCATTAGCCACGAATTTTCGCATTTTTGGGCCGGTGTGGCCATCGTATGATGGGCTGCATGCGTACGGTGGCCCTGGCTAGTGCATGCAAACTCCCGCTTCTGGCCGGGCATAGAGGCAGACGTTAGATATGCGTAAGCGTGCGCAGAACCTAAGCCGCAGCCATTTTATGGATTTCCAGCTTGGCGTAGCCTTCGACCTGTAATATGCCTTGCAAGCATAAGAAGTGGAGACGCCCAGATGAGGCTCTCCCAGTGCGAGGCAGCAGACTGTAACCATTACTGAGGAAGTCACATGAGCAAGGGCATGGATTCAAAAAAGAGTGATAAGAAAAAGCCGGCCAAAACGATGAAGGAAAAGAAGGCGGCAAAACAAGAAAAGAAGCGAAACGCCAAGTAAGCGAGACGGTTTATACGAGGCGCTTTCTCTCGCTGCGGGTCGTGGAGTTAGTCACTCATTGCCAGCTTGTGGAAGCGCTCGCGTCTGAGCAATGCCGATGTCCGCTTGAGACGGCGGCCTCGGCGTTGGCGGCGACGCATATGGATGAAGGCCGGCACTTTGACGGACTTTCATCTCCAGTATGTCGGGTTTCAGAAACGTACCCCATTCAATGCTTGGTTGACCGAAAATCGTCAGCTCATCGGAAAGCACTTGAGCAAAGCCTCGTCTCTCCTTTACGTTGGAGAAGGCGAAGATCCCGACTATGAGGCCCGAATACCAGCACCGAAGCCTGACTGAGTACAAGCATGGCACGCACGCCTATTGCTACGTAGAAGATAGAAAGACGCGCCATCTCGTAATGCGTCATCAGCCATACATTGAGACCAATGGCACACAGCGCGCCAATCCGAATTGGGCAGGTTGCGGCGGCCGGCCCACTACCGGGCCACTACGACCCCACCGAGCAAGCGTGGCCCGCCCCTTCGTTGAGTTCTACGAGAGCCTGCTGACGGCTCAGCGCTGCATTCGAACCACTTTGACCGACTGCGCCCACATCGCTGAAAACGAAGTTTGGCGCCGAATACTGTTGGAAAGGCAATCAATATTTCTTCAGCATGAAGGCACACATCGGCGCGGACATGGCCTCGGGCCTGGTGCACACGGTCACGACCACGCCAGCCAACACCGCGGACGTAACGCAGACCGAACGCCTGCTGCACGGCAAGGAGAAACGTGTGTGGAATGATGCCGGTTACACCGGGGCGAACAAGCGCGAAGGTCTGGCCGGACGTCGATTGACGTGGCGGATCGCCACCAAGCCAGGCAAGCTCAAGGCCATGCCTGAAGGCACATGGAAAGACGCCACCCGCTACGTGGAGTACCTGAAGGCGGCGGTACCGGCAAAGGTGGAACATCCATTCCGGGTAATCAAGCGGCAGTTCGGTTGTACGAAGGTGCGCTATCGGGGCTTGGCGAAGAACACCGGACAGGTGTCGATGCTGTTTGCTTTGTCGAACGTATGGATGGCACGTCGCTGCTTGTTGGCGATGGCATGAACACCGTTATTGCGACATGGGGCATCATTAGCAGAACAAGACCGCCGCGACTTCATGTCGACACGTCAACGTCCGCGCATCCGATGCTGAAAAGCGATTAATTCAGTGCATCCCTAAGCGAAATCACCATGTTTCTCCGTTCGCGTTACAACGATGCCGATGCCGACTGCAAGGACGCGGTGAAGTATCTGCCGAAGATCCGTCACCCAGCGCACTCAGTTACTAGCAAAGACCGCCTCCACGGACAAAATCGTGAACCAAAACCCTGACGCCCTGAGCCGCCCTTCCGCCTACCATATGAACCGCCTGATCCTTTTGCTCCTGGGGGCCCTCGTCCTCGCCTCCGCCGCGTCTCGGCCCCTTGCGGCGGAACAGGCGCATCCTGCCCACAATCCCATTATCTGGGCCGATGTGCCGGACATGTCCATGATTCGCGTTGGCGACACCTATTACATGAGCAGCACGACGATGCACATGAGTCCGGGCGTGCCGATCATGAAATCGAAGGACCTGGTGAATTGGGATCTGGTCGGCTACGCCTACGACCGGCTGGTCGACAACGATGCCATGAATCTGGATAACGGACAAAACGCCTACGGCAAGGGTTCGTGGGCCAGCAGCCTGCGTTTCCACAACGGCGTGTTCTATGCCACGACGTTCTCCGCCACCACTGGACGCACCCACATCTACACCACGCGCGATCCGGCGCGCGGCCCGTGGAAAGAGACGAGTTTCGCGCCCTCGCTGGGTGACCACAGCCTTTTTTTCGACGACGACGGTCGCGTTTACATGGTGCACGGGAGCGGTCGTATCATGCTCACCGAGATGCAACCCGACCTTTCCGGAATCAAGCCCGGCGGCGTGAACAAGGTCATCATTGAAAACGTCAACGCCCTCTTCGGCGCCGACCAGGGCGGGCTCAAAGGCGAAGGCTCGCAGCTTTTCAAGATCAACGGCCGCTACTACCTCTTCAACATCGCCTCGCCCGGGAGCCGCTGGGCGCGCACCGTCATCATCCACCGCGCCGACGCTATTACCGGCCCCTACGAGGGTCGCATCGCCCTCGATAATCGTGGTATCGCCCAAGGCGGCCTCATCGACACCCTGCAAGGCAAATGGTATGCCTATCTTTTCAAGGACAATGGCGCCGTCGGTCGCATCCCCTACCTCGTGCCCGTGACTTGGAAGAACGGCTGGCCCGTTCTCGCCGAAAACGGCAAGGTGCCCATGACGCTCGACATCCCCGCCGGCGGACAGGGCGTCTCCGGCGTCTCCGGCATCGTCGCCTCCGACGAATTTGAACGCAAGCCCGGCGATCCAAAGCTGCCGTTGGCATGGCAGTGGAACCATAATCCCGATAACGCGCACTGGGACATCCTGCAAAAGCCTGGACGTCTGCGCATTACGACGGGCCGTGTCGATCAAGACGTGCTTAGCGCACGCAACACGCTGACCCAGCGGACCTTCGGGCCCACCAGTTCGGCATCGACGCGCCTCAATGTGGACAAGATGAAGAATGGCGACGTGGCCGGACTTATCGCGCTCCAAAGTAAATACGGCTACGTTGGTATCAAAATGGATCGTGGTCAGAAGTCCATCGTCATGGTCAACGCGCATAGCGATTCGCCCAAACAAATCGCGGCGGTTCCGTTGATGCAGAAGGTGGTCTACTTCAAGATCGATTGCGATTTCCGCAACCAGACGGACAAGGCCAATTTCTACTACAGCCTCGATGGGAAGAAATGGAAACAAATCGGCAATACGCTGCAGATGGTCTACACCGTTCCGCAATTCATGGGTTACCGCTTCGGTCTGTTCAACTATGCAACGGAAAAGGCAGGCGGATATGTCGATTTCGATTATTACCGAATCGGGCAAGGCGGCAACTCACTCTGACTTTCGCCTTTCCTTTTCATGCTTCAATTGACTGAGGGCTATCGAATCCTAAATGGAAACGGCCTTAGCCGCTGAGCTGGGCACGAAAGAACTCGGCGATGCGCTCAACTGCGTTATCAACCCGCGGCTCGGTACCGTAGTACTCGTAATGAGTGCCCTCTGCCCAGACCAACTCTTTCGGGCCGCCCAGTGCATCAAAGAGCTTCTTCGCTTGGCCAGGGAAGGCGCAGCCGTCGGAGTGGACGATCATTGCCGGAGTCGTTACGGAAGGCGCTTTGCTGATCGGGTCCATCTCCAAGAACTCCTTGATGCCCATGAGAGCCGACTCATTGCGGTACTGCACGGCATTTCCCCGGGTGGGCATCAGGTAGTAGTCGTACGTGCCTTTCCGAGAAGTTTGCTGGATGGAACAGATGGCCTATGAGCGTAAGTCCGTCGCGGGCGAATTCGATTTTGCGCTTCATCGTCTTTATTCCGGCAGTGGATAGGGAAGCCTATGGCCTGGGCCTGAGGCAGCTAGAACAACATCAGGGACCAGTGACACGAGCGCGAGCGATGCGCCGCCAACAAAGAGGGCTTTCCGTTCCGGCATTCCGCCTCATCGAAATCAGCAGCAAGGAAATGGCAGCTGCCCGGATTTCATAGTTTGTCGAAGCTAACCAAACTATGGGGTTCTGTACACAACTGGACAGAACTCCATAGTCTGTACGCTTTAGGACCCCCATAGTTTGTGCATTTAGTGGGCCGCCGACACAGACTATGCGTACGACCGGAACGCATAGTTTGTGAAAGTTATTTCTAATCAATGAGTTGCCGCTTTAAGAATTGCGACATTGAGGTCCAAAGAGATCTCATAGTTTGTACATTGCATCGACGAGTACCCGGACCCAATCTGCGATTGGGTCCGGCGATCACCAAGAACCTTCCTTGTGCGTATTTTAAATTTGGCAGCACTTAGAAGCGCTCAACGGGAAAACAGCAGCTTTCATCGCCGCTGCTGCCGTCACATGCTGTAACCAGGCTTTTTGTAAAGCTTTACCTCTGGGTGCTGGATATCGGTTCGAAACACTTTCTCGGCCCAGTCCTTTGAACTGACTTCCTCGAAGGCTACTGACACCGACTCCTCGCCGTACCCGAGGGCGTCCATGACATCTCGCGTAATAAGGTCAGCCAGACGTTGTTTCTGAGCCTCACTCTTCCCTGGCCAGAGCTTCACGATCACATGGGGCATATCGTTCCGCCTCGCGCTATGGAGATTCCGCGAACACTTTACGAGCCACCTCGATGGCGGTGTTGGCACAGGGCCAGCCTGCATAAAACGCCAGATGCGTCATGAGTTCGATCAACTCTTCCTTCGTCACGCCGTTCTGCTGCGCGTACTTCAAATGAAAAGGCAACTCATTGAAGCGGTATAGCGCGACCAGCGTGGCGACCGTGATAAGGCTGCGATCGCGCTTCGGAAGCTCGGTGCGTTCCCAGACCTGCCCGAACAAGACCTGGCGGGTGTAATCGTTGAGCGCAGGTGCGATATCGGCATATGGCCCTGCATTTGGTTTGTTGTCATGACTCATCGCGATGCTCCTGAGCGGATAAATATTGTTCATCGGTAACGTGTTCCATCCAGTCGACGGCTGTGCCATCCAAGTACTCCTGAACGGCAATGTGCGTCATCGAAGTCGTTGGCGTTGCGCCGTGCCAATGACGATGTCCTGGCGGGCACCAAATCACATCACCGGCGCGGATCACTTCCACTGCGCTACCTTCGCACTGCGTCCAACGGCAACCGGCAGTTACGATCAAGATCTGGCCCAATGGATGGGTGTGCCAGGCCGAACGCGCGCCAGGCTCAAAG